>CAZWWW010000251.1:0-5253 GCA_964637715.1 uncultured Phycisphaeraceae bacterium
TCGATCCAATCCCGCCGCGATTCTGCCGGTCCGATACCGCATCGGACGACTTCCGTCGGGCAGCGGATCGCGAAGAAAGGACGAATCTTTCTAGCGATGCACTTAGCTATGGAGCTGTCGCTGGAGCTGATGGATTGGGGAAGCTACCAAGTTGAAATGAGCGATGAGGGCTTGATGACCGACGATATCGAGGCGTGTTTCCGACCGGTTCTGAAGGCCCTCCACGCATGCGAGCTGCCGGCAGCCGAGGTGATCGCGTGGTGCGCCACGGTGCTCAAGGCTGACTGCGTGGGATTCATTTGCGATCAGAAGCTCCGGACGCTGCGACAGCGATTCGAAGCCCCGTGGCCATCCTGACCCGCCAACCGTCGCCAGCCGACGATGCCGCGCCGCTCAAATCGCCTCCCGCACGCTCACCGGAAAGACGCGGTATAGCGACCAACTTGAGCCGCTCGCCGTTTCGCCGATGGAGAACGCCCCGTTTGGGTGAGGCGTTCGAAACGCCGTTTTGACTGGATGCCCGATTCGAAAAAAGCGATGCACAAAGTGGGGGAACGATGTAGACTATACCCATGGCGACGACCAACGCTATTCAAAGCGAGCGAGAGACCGCCGTAGCTTCGTCGACCGTGCCGTGTCGTTCCGCACCCGATCGGGCGTCCGTGCTGGCCCGTGGACGCGCCGTGCTTGCCGCTGAAGCCGCCGCCGTGACCGACGCTGCCTCCCGGTTGGACGATGTGTTTTTCGATGCGGTTCAGGCCCTTTTGAATTGTACGGGGCGCGTGTGCGTGACCGGCGTCGGCAAGGCCGGGTTGATCGGACACAAGATTCAGGCAACACTGGCCAGCACCGGCACGTTGGCCTATGGGCTGCACCCGGTCGACGCGCTCCACGGCGACCTCGGCATGATTCATGCCGAAGACATCGTGCTTGCCTTGAGTAAGAGCGGTGGATCGGAGCTTGTCGAATTGCTGCCTCGGCTCAAAAAGCTCGGTTGTCGCGTGATTCTGCTCACGGCTCATCCTGAATCGAAGGCGGCCAAGCAGGCTGATTATGTCCTGCATATCGGTGAGACTCCCGAGGCCTGTCCGCTGGGGCTGGCGCCGAGCTCATCCACCTCGGCCATGCTGGCGTTGGGTGACGCGCTGGCGCTGACCGTCATGGAGTGCAAGTCGATCAAGCCTGAGCAATATGCGGGGTATCACCCTGGCGGGGCGCTGGGACGGTTCTTGATGCGTTCGGGCGAGGTCATGCGCACCGGGGCTGATTGTCCGACCTGCCGGGAGACGGCCACGCTGGCGACTTGTTACGAAGCGATACTTGCCGCCCCACGCCGGGCGGGTGCCGCTTCGATCGTGGACGAGGCGGGCAAACTCACGGGTATCATCACGCACGGAGACTTTTTCCGCATGTTTCGTACGGCGGATCGGTTTGCGGACCGGGCTGTATCGGAGGTGATGACGCACGACCCGAAACGTGTAGAGCAGGACGAACGGGCCACAAACGCCCTGCATCTAATGCGCAAGCACTCGATCGACGAACTCCCGGTGGTTGACGGCGAGGACCGCGTCGTGGGTATGATCGACATACAGGATCTTTTGGCCCGGGGGTTTTCGGCGTTGGATTCGCCCTAATCCAATCCTGGTGGATGTTTCGCCACCGCGTCGATTCGTCCCTCCGGATTCACCGGTTCCCGGGCGCGTCGGGACCACGCCGTCGTTCATAGCCGGACACATCGCGTTCATCGAAACCCACGCAATTCCCGTGACCACCCCAACGAGCGATCGAACCCGGGCGGGCGGTGACGACGAGAACCTTGTGTTCGCCCGTTGGCCTGGAAAGCCAATGTGTGGTATACTGTAGGCGCAGTCAGCGATCGCGCCGGATGAGAGGACGTGCAGTGAGCACGGTGCTCTTGGGTTGCGTTTGCGATGGCAGCGTCGATTTCACATCTATGCATCACAAAACGCGGTGCAGGCCTTGGTTGTGCATCGTGCTTGGCGGTTCGAAACCCTGTCAAAACCCCATCGTCATTGCGCCGCGATTCAGCGGATAGATCGTGTTTAGTTGGCAGCCCGTCCGCCCCTGCGGGGAACGCAGCAAACGCGGGCAGCCCGGTTGGTCGTGGCACCCGGAACCTGCGCTGGGGCAAAGTGCGAGACCCAAACTTTGGTGCCTGCCTGCCCAAACTGACCCATTTTCGCACCCACATCACCGATGCGGAACAACCACAAAGCGTCGACGCGTTCCATTCGAAGTCCGGCTGGAGCGCTGATCAACATCTCACTCGCGAGCCACGGCCAGGACCGTGCTCGGTCACGTCAAAAAAGGGGAGTAACGATGAGTTCTTGCACAAAACCAAGTCGATCAATAGGGAGGACGCGCAGGAGGGGTAGCCGGTTCGGACTTAGCTCCGCATTGATATTATTCGGGGCGACGGTGTTGGTCGGTCCGGCGGGATCGTCGGTGGCGGAGGGGGCCACCGTCTTGTGGACCGCCGGCAACACGACCGTTGCGCTGGGTCAGGGACCGTTGGAGTTTGAGAATCCGCTGGCGGGATCGGAAACGGTTCTCGGTCATCAGATTCTGGAATGGCGTGACGCGGATTATTCAGCCGGGCCGCCACGATCCTACGAAGACTGGTCGGCCAGTAACGCCGCCAGCACGGACGGGAACGCCAGTGAGGTTTGGCTGCGTGTGGTGGGAAGCAGCCTTTCGACTACGACCACAGTGGCGTCGACGGACGTATCCGTGCACTTGACGGCCGATCTCAATGACGGATTGGCTGATATCCTGGTCGACGGATCGACCGTGGCGCAGCTCGACATGGGCACGCCCCCCGGACCCGCTTTAACCTTCGTCTATGTGTTCGGTCTCCCGCTGTCGACGCATACGATCGAGGTGGTTGCAGCCGGACAAGGCCAAACGGGTGGCCACGACGTGGCGATTCTTGGCGCGGCAGCCCTGGGCATTCCACAGGTTAAGTGGTTGCAGGCCCCGGAGCATGCACTGTCAAACAACGCGTTCTACGGATGGAACGAGGAGTCCGTCTACAGCAATCAGGAGCCGACGGTCTTTGCGGCGGACGATTGGGTGTGCAACAGCAACGAGCCTTTGACAGACGTTCACTGGTGGGGCTCGTACATCGGATGGAAGGATGCGTCACCTCCACCGGCGTGGCCCAACGGTCGTCCGTTCCATTTTCATATCCTGATCTGGGACGATGTGCCGGAGGGCGTCGACGCACCGTACAGCCATCCCGGGCAAGTGATCCACGAAATCATTGATACCGAGTTGGACACCCGCGTTACCGAACAATTCGTCGGGTGGGATTTCGATCCACAGACACGCGAATGGGAAGCGACGTTCCGCTACGACCTCGACATCAATCCGATGGAATGGTGGTATCAGCCGGGCGATCAAGGGGTCTATTGGATCAGCATCGCGGCGTGCTATGAACCCGCCTTGCCGCCGCCCACGTATCGTTGGGGCTGGAAGACGCGCCCGCGCGATCTGAATTCGACAGCCCCCGATGCCGCGGTGCGCGTGTTCACCACGGATGTGACGCCGCCGACGTTGAACAGCTTGTATACCTCCGGGGAACCGCTGTGTTGGCCTGGAGATCCAAACCTTTGCCCGCTGAACGAGCGCTGGGACATGGCGTTCGAATTGACAAGCAAGACGGTTTCAAGTGTGGAAAAATGGCTGCAACCACCGAACCCCGATCCGACAGGGATTGACGTCAATGCGACGGAACCGTTCGTTCTTGCGAGCGACTTCGAGTGTCGTAGCACCGGTCCGTTGGAACTGATCGAGATTTGGGGCTCCTGGTTGAACGATTACTTGCCGTTCGGAGACCCAAGCAACGTTACGTTCACGCTGAGTATTCACAGCGACATCCCCGCGAACTTGAACCCGAACGGACCGTTTAGCATGCCCGGTGACCTGTTGTGGATGCGGACGTTCTTCCCGGGCGAGTTCGGGGTGATGCTCGATCACCTCGGCGACGAGGGGTGGATGGACCCGCCCGGTGCGTATATCCCGCCTCCTTTTGGCGACACGCAAACATGGCTTTACAGCTTTCCGCTCGATCCCTCCGATTTCCGTCAGGAAGGTAATCCAGACGCACCTGTGGTCTATTGGCTCGACGTTCAGGCTCTTCCCGCGGCCCCAGGGGCTTTGTTCGGCTGGAAAACGACGCCCCTGCCCTCCAACTGGAACGACGATTCCGTCTGGGCACTGGCGACGGAACCGGTTCCGGTCCCCGGTCCGTGGAGCGATCTTCATTACCCCCCCGGTCACCCGGAGGAGCCGCAGTCACTCGACCTGGCGTTCCACATCGTCGGAACAGACGAGATCAGCTCGATCAAGTGGTCCCAGCCACCCGAACCTTATCCGTTTGGCGATCTGTACAACGGTTGGGACGAAACGTCCGTGTACGGTTGGGGTCCGCAGATTGTGGCGGACGATTGGTTGTGTGAGACCGACGATCCAGTTTCTGATTTTCACTGGTGGGGTTCGTTCGTCGGCTGGGGCTACACGGACCCGCCGCTCTTACCCGACGCGTTTCATCTGGGGGTCTGGACGGATCAACCGATCGGACCACGACCCTGGAGCCATCCCGACATGATGATCTGGGAGTATTTGTGCCAGGATTACACATGGTCGTTCGTCGGGTGGGACATGGACCCACGCGACGCGACGGCACCGCCCGAGGCCACGTTCGAGTTCACGTGTAATCTCCCAATAGATCCGAACACCTGGTTCAAGCAGAATCCGCTAACGAACGCGGTTTACTGGCTTAGTATCTCTGCCATCGGACCGCCGGAATTTCCGTTTCAATTTGGCGTAAAAACGCGCCCACGAATCTTCAACGATGACGCCGTACGAATCTTCCAACCGGTGTCCCCGATCCTCGGGGAGGTGTTCGACCCTGGTCCCAACGACGCGTTCGGCGAGCCGATCTGGTATCCCACGGAAAACGATTCGTGGGATATGGCGTTTGCGCTGACGTCGCCTCCGCATCCACCGGCGGTACCGCCCGCGCCTCATGACGCGAAAAAGAACCGGTACATCTCGTTCGCCCCGAACAACCCCGGTGCGACGGTGGCGTTCAAGATCGATTGCGCCAAGTGTCCGGGTGTGGACATGTGGGTGGATACGCCGGTGAGCATGGACTACCTCGGTACGGATACAGCGTGGGTGTCGCGCGTGTCACCGACACCCGTCTACCGCACTTGGACGGAAGATGTC
>CAZWWW010000252.1:0-5245 GCA_964637715.1 uncultured Phycisphaeraceae bacterium
ATCCACCGACAGACACACGTCCAGGGTGCGCAGTGCTCGTCGCACGGGCCGGCCTTGGGGAAGCCCGGCCTCTGTCAACAACGCCTCGAAGCCCTCCCGGTCGCCGTAGGCCGATCGATACAAATCGCTCACCTGTTTGCGCAGCGCCTCGCTGTTGCCGATCGCCAGCAGAAGCGGACCTGCATCCTTGATCGCATCCACAGGGCTGAATCGCTCCGCGACGGCGTCAATACCGGTGGACGCCAACGTCTCGGCCAGCGCTGCCCGCGACTTGGCGCACAACTCCCGCAGCGCCGGAGCGCACGCCCCCAATTGACCAGGGGCATCCTCCGTGGCACCGACAGCGGCCATCCATGCCTCTTCGATCCTGGCGTGATTACCCTCCCGAACGACCTGTTCGAATTGCTCTGGTGTCATCGTGTTTCCGCGTGTTCGACCATGTATCCATTCCCAACTTGCAGAATCCAGCAGTATGCAGCACAGGCCTACTCCTGTCGAGTACCGTCGTAACAAGAATGCACCAGAGCGTTCTTCTGTTACCGACGAAGCCGCTGAACCGCCCTTCGCGCATCGGTGTCGTTCCGATCCTCGACCACAGCCCGCTCATACGCAGCCAGTGCTGCGTTGCGTCGCCCGATTCGTTCGAGGGCGACCCCTAGGTTATAAAACAAGCCCGGCAAACCGGGCGCGACCGACGCCGCCCGCTGATAGTACCCGACAGCCCGCTCGAAGTATCGCGGATCGCCGGACAGCTCCCCCTGCTCGGCCAGCGCCTGAGCCAGATTGAGGTTCGCTTCCGGTGAGTCGGGAAACCCATCCACCGCGGATTGGAAATACCCAACCGCCCCGTCGAAATGACCCTCCGCCGCCAGCGCGACACCGGCATTCATCCGCGCGAGCGCATCCAGCCGCTGCTCGTCATGCACCGGCCAATTCGATACGACCGCAACGACCACGCCGATCAGCAACGCACGTCCGGCTTGGCGCCATTGCTGCCGTCGAACACAGGTTACCGTGCCGATCACGCCCCGCGCGGCAAAAGGAATCAGCAACGGAACGAGCGGGAACCGATAGCGTCCCAACACAAAAAAAACAGCCACGGCCACGATCATCGAGGCGGTCATCGCCCAGAGAATCCAATAGCGCCGCCACGTTGCCCGCACCGCCCATATCCCGATAGCCGCCAGAGGAACCAATACGCCGAAGCGCCACAGCGTTCCCAACCCACCCAATGCCCATGACGCATCCGCGTAGACCGCCATACTCTCCACGTCGGCCACCTCATAATCATTCAACACCATGAGAAACTTGCGGGCGATCAACCGCACCCACGCGACCGGATCGCCGCGGATGTCGTGCCACGCGCGTGACATCCAATAGGTGGAGACTTCGGCCGGCGTGAGCGTGCGACCCGTTGCCTGCTCGGCGAGACGTGTCGCATCCGTCCGTTCGAACGCAGGCGTTTCGTGCCCCCGCACGAGGGGCTGATAGCGACCGTCGGCCCCCGCATGGTTGCCGATGTAGAAGTTGGGGCCCACTTGCGTACTCGTCGGTGACAGCCCGCCGCCCAGGGAAAAGTTCCGTACCGCCACCGGCGCGAGAATCATCATCACGCCGGCCAGGAAAAAGCCGACGCGTCTCAGACCGACGCGCCGTGATACGCCGTGCGGCGGTAGCGCGATCCAGCAGGCGAGCAACGGAATCCACACCAGGGCGTTTTCTCGCGTGAGTGCGAGCAGACCGGCCACCATGCCGAGCGCCAGGATCCTTCCCGCACGCGCCCCCGCGTTAATCCCACTCAACAACCACAACAACGCACAGGTCGACAACCCGCTGAGTGACGCCTTTTGAACAATCCCGTCGTAATAAATTGCCGGAGGATACAGGGCCAGCATGATCCCGGAACACAATCCGACACCTCGTCCGAACCAGTTCCGTGCCGCTACGGCGAGCAGTCCCACGCCCGCCACCCCGCCCAAACACTGCACGACGCGCACCAACCACACCTCCGCCCCGCCCAGCGTAAACAAGCCCGCCAGGAAATAGGGGTACAACGGAGCCTGATAGAAGGGTTCGGTTCCTACCCACGCCCCCGCCGCGATGCGTTTTGCCCAAGAAAAGTACCCGGCTGCGTCGCCGACAAGCCGATGTACAAACGGTACGCCGGCGGTTTGGGAGACGTAGACGAGCCTGACGATGAGGGCCAGAACAACAACGCCGGCGACCTCGATGGTGCGGCGATATTGGTCGGCGCGTTCATCGCGCGCGGCGTGCGAAGATGGCGGTGATTCGTCGGCCTTCATACCGTGCTATCGTAACACGGTACCCCCGGTCTTGTCGGCGCGCAACGCCACGGGTACATTCCCGATGCCGTATGCGGCCTCGTGACTGCATCTTCCATCGAGGATGCCATGGCGCGGATCGAGGTAGGGTGGGCACCGCCCGCCGATGTTGCCGGAAAAAGGAGCGTAGCGGCGTAGGCGTAGGGTGAGCACCGCCCACCACGTGATATCGCATTCGTGGTGTATGGTTGACACCGCTACCTGTGACGTAGAGGTAGGGTGGGCACTCCCCACCACCACTGAATTGTTTGCCCAGGGTCGGTACCGCCCATCGATGTTGGCGAAAAACTGGCGCGATGTGGTCGCCGGGCATAGACGGTACGGGAGTCAGTATAATGTTTAACTGGATCATCGGTGCGTTGTTGCTGTTCGGTTCGGCCTTTATCATTACGCTGGTGGGACTGGTTAATACGGCCTGACGGACGACCGGGATCAAGACGATTCCGCTTGCAAGAGGAGACGATATGTTCAATCTTTTTACGGTTACCACGGCGCTGGTTTTGGCGCTGCTGTTCGGGTTGATTGACGTGCTGATTCAAACGGCGTGACGAGGCACGACCGAACGCCTTGCGATGATTCGTACTTCGCGGTTCACGCCGAACCGATCACGTTGAGGCTTGCATTGTCGACGCTTCTGTTGTAGAAGCTCGGCTCTCATGCACCGCGTGGCCGCCGCTTGTGTTCGCGGCGGGTGTTAAATGGGGCGTGTGCCCGAGTTGGCCAAAGGGGACGGGCTGTAAACCCGTTGGTTAATACCTTCCCAGGTTCGAATCCTGGCGCGCCCATTACTTCCATATTGCCATGCGCATTCGCGATCAACTAGACACCGGGTCTTTGTGCCTGTCCTTCGAGTTTTTCCCCCCGAAAGACGACATCGGTTTTTGGGATCTCTATCGGACGATCGAATCCCTCAAACCCCTCGCACCGACCTTCATATCCGTAACCTACGGCGCCGGCGGCGGTACGCGGCGCAAGACGGTGGAATTAGTCGGTCGCATCAAGCGCCATGTCGGTATCGAACCCATGGCCCACCTCACCTGCGTCGGTTCCGACCGGAATGAAATCGCGCGAGTTCTGGACGAACTCAAGGCACTTGAGATCGAAAACGTGCTGGCCCTGCGCGGCGACCCACCCAAGGGTGACGCCGAGTTTCGCCCGGTGGAGGGCGGGTTTCATCATGCCAACGAGCTGGTCGCCTTTATTCGAGCGCGCGGCGACGATTGCTGCCTCGGTGCCGCCTGCTACCCCGAAGGGCATCCGGAATCGACCAGCCTACAGACCGATCTGGACCACCTGAAACGCAAGGTGGACGCCGGCGTGGATTTCCTGATAACGCAACTGTTTTTCGACAACGCGGACTTCGATCGATTCCGCAACCGCGCGGAAAAGGCCGGTATCCGGGTGCCGATCATAGCCGGCATTATGCCCGTCCTCGGGGTCAATCAGGTCAAACGCTTCACGCAGATGTGTGGCGCGACCATTCCCGCTGAATTATTGCGAAAGATAGAGGCGGTCGAGGACGACGCCGAAGCGGTGCGACACATCGGCATGTACCACGCCACGCAGCAATGCCTCGATCTAGCGGCCGGCGGCGTAGCGGGCATTCATTTCTATACCCTGAATCGCTCAACAGCCACCCGTGCTATTTGCCAGATGGTCAAGGCGAGTACCGCCGGCAGCACCCGCGCAGACCATCACGTCGCGTGCGCACAACAAACGTAGCGCCGCGCCGAAAGGAATAGCGAACCGACTACGGAATCTACGCGGCGGTCGCGCGTTTCAGCGTTGTCGCTCTTTGTGCATCGCCTTCTCGAATCCACTCCGCAGCCAAAGCGGCGATTCGACCACTGAACAAGAATAGAACTTGCGCATGGAAGCCTGCTGATGAAAACCCGCCCACCTATGCGGTGCCGCCATCGCCCGCATGAACGCTCCCGCGTCGAACCGGCAAGACATCGGTTCCGCCATTTGTCAGGGACACGCGCCGGGCGTGGCAAACGGATACGCGGCCGCCTGGAACGCAGAGACGCCCGCATTGATGTCCACGAAGTTGGCCGTGCCGTCCACTTCCTGCGGCGACAAATCGCACTGGGCCAGCGGCAGCGCGCCGGCACCACCGATAAAACATTGAACCAACGAATTAACATCGGCGAAGTTCGCCGTCCCGTCAGGCAACGCTCCAGAACCGGCCACGTCGCCCCATTGCATGATCGTCGGAAGCGTGAGCGCCGCGGAAAAGCTGGCCTCATCCAACGGGTCGTCAATGTCGAGCAGCGACTGAATGTCGTAGGATTCGTTGGGTGATATCAAACACCCCGACACTTGAATAACCTGGGCGAATTGGCTCCAATCACGAAACTCCGCCGAAGGAACCAGGGGGGCAAACCCATTGGCATCTGGTTCACCGATCCACATGATTCGACCCGTTCCGTTGTTCGTGACACGCAGCGCCGTAAGACTACCCGGGTTCATGGGAACGATCGACAGATAACGGTTTTTCGGAACGTAGCACGCGCTGTCGATGCACACGGTCTCAGCTACGCACAGGGAGCAGTTGCTACCCGTTATTTCTGCGGTCGGCGCGTTTCGTTCACAAATATCCGCTATTCCATTGTTGTTGAGATCGTCCAGTCCCGGGTTTTGACCACACGCCACCGTATCCCATCCGATCGCGTCGAACATCGCCCGGTCCGCGGGCTGATAGAAATCGGGGAAAAACGTCTGACCGAATCCAAGCGTGGGATCCATAATGCCAATGCCCAATCCGTCGCGGAAATGACTCGCCTGCCTCGGTGATCCGTCCTCCATACGGTATTCCGCCACGATAATGTCAGAGTTCGCATCGTCGTTGGGGTTGTTGAAATCCGCAGTGCGCGGCGTCAGTTGGAACTCTTCGAGCGTAT
>CAZWWW010000253.1:0-5207 GCA_964637715.1 uncultured Phycisphaeraceae bacterium
TCCCTCAATTCGCTATTCCTAGATCGGCTTTCGTGAACAGCGACTCGAAGGTGAATCCCGCCTCTTCAATGTTCTGCCGGGCTCCCTCCTGCCTGTCGATGACCGCGACGATGCGCTCAACCCGGGCCCCGATGTTTTGGATCAACCGCGCTGCCTCGAGCACCTGACCGCCGGTCGTGGCGATATCCTCCACCAGCAACACTGAGTCGCCGTCGACGAGCTTCCCTTCGAACGGTTTACTGGTTCCGTACTCCTTTTTTGCATTACGAATGATAACGAACGGTTTGCCGGACGCGAGGGACGTTGCAGCCGCGAGCGCGACCCCGCCGAGTTCCGCCCCGGCGATGAGGGTCGTGGTCGCCTGCACGCGTTCGGCGAACAAGCGACCGAGCGTGCTGAGGATATCCGGTTGCGTTTCGAACAGATACTTGTCGAGGTAATACTTACTCTTGCGTCCCGAGCGGAGCGTAAAGTCGCCTTCAAGATAAGCCGCCTGTTTGATACGACCGGCTAATGCTGTTCGATCCATGACCGATTCGATCCTTACGAAATAGGTTTGACGATCGACAACACGTGTCGACACGCGGGGATTCAGACCGAATCCTTGCAAACACAATCGGATACTAACCAATGTACGCCGTGGGAAACCGATTTCACACAGTTAGGTCACTCGCGAGATTCAACGCGTCAGGATATCGCTTCCGAATCGGCGCGACATATTCCGCGATAAACGTTTCCACCTGATACGGCGCCAACCCCACGAATCGAGCGGGGTCCAGCAGCGAATCGAAATCAACGTTCGCGAAGGCCTCGTCCGCTCTGAGCCGGTCTAGCAAATCGTTCTGGGCGCCTTCCTGTTTTACGCGCTTGGCCGCGGCGTGGGCGTGGCGGCGGATGCGCTCATGGAGTTCCTGCCGGTCACCACCACCGGAGCACGCTGCCATCAGGGTCGATTCGGTGGCCATGAACGGCAACTCGGCGCGAAGACGCGACGCAATAACCTGAGGATACACCACCAGCCCGCCCGCCACATTGCAGACGATGCACAGACAAGCTTCCGTAGCCAGGAACGCTTCCGGGATGGTCAATCGCTTGTTCGCGGAATCGTCCAGCGTGCGCTCGAACCATTGCTCCGCGGCCGTTTGCAGCGGCGAAGCGACCAGGGACAGGACGAAACGCGACAGCCCCGTCGCTCGTTCACAGCGCATCGGGTTGCGCTTGTAGGGCATGGCGCTGGAGCCGACCTGATTCGCCTCAAACGGTTCTTCGATTTCCTTGAGGTTGCCGAGCAGGCGGACGTCGTTGGCGAACTTGTGCACGCTGGTGGCAATGCCGCCGAGGGTGGCGACAATGTCCGCATCGATCTTGCGTGTGTAGGTCTGACCTGTTACCGGTTCGACCTTGTTGAATCCGAAGCGCCGCGCGACTGTCGATTCCAACGCCAGAACCTTTGCGGGGTCGCCCCCAAACAAATCGAGGAAGCTCGCCTGGGTTCCGGTTGCCCCCTTGATGCCCCGAAAACGCAGCGTATCAAGGCGGTGCTCGACCTCGTGCAGGTCCCGGACAAACTCATAGCACCAAAGCGTCGCCCGTTTACCCACCGTGGTGACCTGCGCGGGTTGATAATGGGTGAACCCGAGCGTCGGCAGTTCCTTGTGGGCGTCAGCGAAATTACCGAGGGCGTCTATGGTGGCGGCGAGCCGGTTGCCTATAAGCTTCAGCGCGTCGCGCATGATAATCAGGTCGGCGTTGTCGACGATGTCCGCGCTGGTCGCGCCGAGATGGAGGATACCTCGGGCATCGGGGGCTACTTCTCCCCAGGCGTGCAGATGGGCCATGACGTCATGGCGTAGGCGCTGTTCGTGCCGGGCGGCGGCGTCGAAGTCGATCGTTTCCAGCGTGTCCTCAAGCTGTTTGAGCTGCGCGGGAGAGATATCGAGTCCGGCAGCCGCCTGGGCTTTAGCTAGCGCCAGCCAGATACGGCGCCACGTCAGAATCCGGTGGCGCGCTCCGAACAGACGGCACATCTCCCGCGAGGCGTAGCGCGCCACGAGCGGCGATTCGTAGGTATCGTGTCGAGTCATCCTTGGTTCCGTGTACTCCACGCTCCTCCTGCTCAACCTATGCCTCGGTCATTCTACCGGAACACGCGTTCCAGGCTACTGCCGTTTGACCCGGACACCCGATGGTACATAGTCTTTCAGCAAACGCTTGGAGACCGTGGTGCGGCTGTACGGGCACGGTTCAATGGAGCGATCCTGCGAGAATAAGGAGCGATACCTGGAATGATGAGATCAAGCGAGATGATCGGGGGTGTCGTCTCCAGCGTGGTTATGATGGCGGCGCTCACTGTATCTGGATGTGTCGATAGGGCGAATAGCTTGGGTCCGCCGGACAACGGTGATCTTATCGTTGTCGCCGCTGCATCGCCCGGCAGTCTCCGCGAGGGTGAATCAGTCGCACTGTCGGCGATCGCGGCGGGGGGCTCGGCGCCCTATGTCTTTCGTTGGAGTTTCAACGGCGGTCCCGATGTGCTCGAACCATCCGACGTGCTGGGGGCGTCGGTCAACGTGGGACCGTTCGTCACCGCCGGTCGGTATGTGTACCGGGTCGTTGCGACGGACGCTCAGGGGCGGACAGCCGTTGATTTCGTGGCCGTTGTGGTCAGCCCGGGCGTGCAGATTACGCTCAGTTCCGACGTCGACACCGTCTTCGAGGGATCGTCCGTCGAGCTGTCAACCGAAGTGACCGACGGCGCAACCCCGCTCAGCTTCGTCTGGTCGCTGGTCGACGGTCCTGTCGACGTCGATCTGTCCGGTGAAACGGCGGACTCGCTTCGCACGCCGCCGCTGAGCAAATCGGGGGCGTATTTGTTTGACGTTACGGTCAAGGACGCCGACGGGTTCACGGGCACAGCCACGCGGACGATTACCGTCGACCCGTTGTTTTCGATTGACGCGCCGGCGTTCGCCCTCGTCAACGCGCCGGTGTCGCTCGGCGTGACCTTCGAGACCGACGTTTCGGTGGACTCGTTCGCCTGGTCGATTGCGCAGGGCGGCGGCACGATCGACGCGCCGAATTCTGAAACACCGAACCTGACGGCGACAGCGGGCGAGACGTTGCGTGTTGCGCTGGCCGTAGGGTTTGAGAACGCATCGGGGCAAACAGCGGACGTGTCGCACGAGGTCGAGGTCGTGACCGCGGAAACGACGCGCCCGCGTGTGCTGATCGCCACAAACTTCGGCGACATCGTGATGGAGCTCAACGCCGACGCCGCGCCGCGTACCACGGCCAACTTTTTGGCCTACGTCGACGAAGGGTTTTTCGACGGCGTGTTGTTTCACCGAAACGCCTGCACCGACGATCCCGACACCGGTGCGTGCGTGCCGTTCGTGTTGCAGGGCGGCGGTTTTGTTCGAGAGGGCGACGAACTTGTCTTGAAGGATCCGACGCGCGACCCCGTCGTGTCGGAGGCGGATAACGGGTTGAGCAACGCCGCCCTCTTTTCAGTGGCCATGGCGCTCAGCGGCGGTAACGCCGACTCCGCACAAACCCAGTTCTTTATCAACCTGGATGACAACGCGTTTCTCGACAATCAGAACTTTACCGTGTTCGCCACGATCGTGTCGGGGACCGACGTCGTGAATGCGATCGCCGCTATGGAACGAACCGATAGCACCATCATTCCCGGCGAGGTTTCGCTTCCGGTGGAAGACGTTATTATGGAGCGCGTCACCCGCGTTGTACCGTAGTCGGTGCGACGCCGAACGGAGCATGGCGACAAACCGCACGGGGGTGTGAATCGGGCGAACCGCCGGTACGCTGCATACGAGGGAAAGACCCGCATCAACCGGCGTGCGGAGGGCCGGTCGGGCTCGGTCGGTTGGATCGTGTGGGTAGAGTCGGGTCGCGTCTTGTCGGTCGGGCTGCCCCAAAGCGTAAACGAGGATAGCATGAGCTACGAAAACCCAGAGGCTGCGTTGACAAATCTTTCAGCTCGGATCGTTGCGCTCCGAGACTCTCTTTGACTACGATTCCAAACTGACCGCGCTGGCTGACGTCGAACGGGCGATGGCCGCGCCCCATTTCTGGGATGATCCAGAGTCGGCCAATCGTACCGTTCAGCGCCTCAAATCGCTCAAGGCGGTCGTTGATCCACTGCGTCGTGTGGAGTCGGCCGCCGCCGACCTGAGGGCCATGCTCGAGCTGCTCGCCGAGGTCGACGACGCCGGCGTCCGCGAGGAACTCGACGCGGGTTTGGACCGATTGAGTGCGGACATAGACAAGATCGAGTTGCTTACGCTGTTGTCCGGTCCCAACGACCACCGCAACTGTTATTTCAATATTCAGGCGGGCACCGGTGGCGACGACGCATGTGATTGGGCGGAAATGCTGCTGCGTATGTACCTCCGTTATTTCGAACGCAACGAGTTCGAAGCCGAGGAACTCTCCATGCGCTACGGAGAGGGCGCGGGGATCCAGTCGTGCAGCCTCATCGTTCGCGGACCCTACGCCTACGGCAATCTTTCCTGCGAAACGGGGGTGCATCGGCTGGTACGCATCTCGCCCTTCAGCGCACAGGGCAAGCGGGAGACGAGCTTCGCCTCCGTGGACGTCCAACCGGAGATCGAAAACATCGACATCGACATCGACTGGGACAAAGACGTTCGTGAGGATACCTATCGGTCGGGCGGGAAGGGGGGGCAACACGTCAACAAGACGTCGTCGGCGGTTCGGCTTACCCATCTCGATGCGGGTTTGGTGGTTCAGTGTCAGAACGAGCGATCGCAGCACAAAAACCGGGCGACCGCGCGCAAGATGCTCATGGCCCGTTTGTATCTTATGGAGCAGGCCAAGCGCGACGCGGCGGTGAACAAGATTTATGGTGAGAAGGGGCAGATCGGATGGGGCAACGCGATCCGAAGCTATTTTCTTTATCCTGAAAAACGCGTGAAAGACGCGCGGACGGGCGAAATGACGGCCGCGGTGGACGCGGTTCTTGATGGGGACATCCAAAACTTTATAGATGCGGAGCTGCGAGCCCGAACCGAGGCGCGGCACAAGCAATCGCACACCAGGACTTCGCCCCGGGAATAAGCACTCATCTTAAGATAGCGGGCGCAGGCGTCTCACCTGACACCGATCACTTAAACGATTCTCCCCTACTCCTGGTGAAACGTTGCGCA
Organism: uncultured Phycisphaeraceae bacterium; assembly: GCA_964637715.1. Classification (GTDB taxonomy): domain Bacteria; phylum Planctomycetota; class Phycisphaerae; order UBA1845; family UBA1845; genus CAZWWW01. Next base: position 5,187 of record CAZWWW010000253.1, read on the forward strand.
ACTCCTCTCTGTGGTAGCATG
>CAZWWW010000254.1:0-5193 GCA_964637715.1 uncultured Phycisphaeraceae bacterium
GTCCGCGGAGAAAAAGGACGGCATTACACGCCGCACATAGATGGCGACTCGATCGACCGCCACGGCCACATCGTTTCCCACAATCCGTCGCACAAGGACGAAGTGGTTGGTCGGGTCGCAGCAGCCACCACGCTCGACATTGATCACGCGGTGGCAGCAGCCGGTCGTGCGTTTCGTGACTGGCGCTATGTTCATGCAGCACAGCGCGCCGACGTACTTCGATGCGTTGCGGAAAAAATGCAAGCGCATCGTTTCGAGCTGGCGGCTACGATGATCCGCGAAGTGGGCAAACCATGGCGCGAGGCGGACGCCGACGTCACCGAGGCGATCGACCATTGCCGCTACTACGCCGAACAGATCGAGCGCATCGACGCCCGCCCCCGCGTGCGCGCCCTGCCCGGTGAAGACAACCTGATGAGCTATACCGCCAAGGGCGTTTGTGCGGTCATTGCACCCTATGCGTTTCCGTGCGCCATTCTCACGGGCATGACCAGCGCCGCGATCGCAGCCGGCAATACGGTGGTGATGAAACCGGCGCGGCAGGCGTCAGTGGTTGCCGCCAAACTCGTCGATCTGTGGCACGAGGCCGGGTTACCGCACGGCGTGCTCAACTATGTCCCCGGTGACGGGTCCGTCATTGGACGCCACCTTGTCGAACATCCCGACGTGCACGTCGTAGCCTTCACCGGTTCGTCCGAGGTGGGCGCGGGCGTCATCCAATCCGGTGCGACCGTTCATCCCGGGCAATCGTTTATCAAGAAAATGATCGTCGAGATGGGTGGGAAGAACGCGATCATCGTCGACGACGACGCCGACCTGGATGGAGCCGTTCAGGCGATTGTCGAGTCGGCATTCGGTTACGCGGGCCAAAAATGCAGCAGTTGCAGCCGCTTGATCGTGTTGGATAGCGTCTTCGATACGCTATGCCATCGGCTTGTCGAAGCGGTCCACAGCGTGCCGATCGGTCCGGCGGAAGCGCCGGGCACGATGGTCGGTCCGGTTATCGACGATTCCCATAAACGCCGGATCGAGTCCTACATAACCGAAGCGCGCGACGCCGGTCGCACGCTCGTTCAGGCCGAACTTCCGTCCACGTGTCAGGACGGCTTCTTTGTGGCCCCGACCGTGTTTGCCGACGTGCCCAACGAAGCCCCCATCGCGCAGGAGGAAGTCTTCGGACCCGTGTTGGTGGTTCTTCGCGCGGCCGACTTCGACCACGCCCTCATCCTGGCCAACGACACGCGGTTCGCGTTGACCGGCGGCGTCTTTTCGCGCAGCCCGGCACACATCGACCAGGCACGCCGTGAGTTCGCCGTCGGCAATCTCTATATCAACCGGCGCATCACAGGATCGCAGGTTGACACCCAACCGTTTGGTGGGTTCCGCCTTAGCGGAACGGGCGTGAAAGCCGGGTCGCCCGACTATCTGCTCCATTTCATGGACGCACGCTGCGTGACGGAAAACACGTTACGCAGTGGATTCGTCCCGACGCGGCGCGAGACTACCGTTCATTAAGCGCAAATATTGCTCAGCTATACCCGTGTAGTCACTGCGGCCACCTGTGAAAAGACGGACATAACGCCGTCTAACAGCGTGATACCCACCATCGAACATGCTGGACTGGAAACGAATGGACAGGCTGTTACACGATAACGAATACTTGGCTAACGCCTGCGTGGAACGCCGACCGATTCTATACGAGAACGATTCCCGCAGGTGGGAATCCTCGAAGGCGCACACCGCGCCATGGGCATACAGATTAGGAGAATCGTTATGGATCTGACGGGCCTGGGAACATTCTTTTCGAGTACACTCGTAAATGCGGTCCTCTTTTTCCTGGGGATCATGTTCGTGGCCAATCGGTTCTAGCGCAGGCTCTGCTTTTGTGTTGCTGTCGCGTATCGGTTTCTTCCCGATAGATTGCGTCGAAACAGCACAACACAAAACGTGTCAGCGCAATCAGAACACGATGGCGAGATCAACATCAGAGCCGCGCCCGCAAGAACGGTGCTCCAGTCTTACATCAAGACGGTCCCCTTACGGACGCGGCTCAGTATGTCACATCTATGTGAACGCCCCGCCGGCACAACGCACACGAATCGTTGGAGCGTTTTGTGCTATTGTGTATCGTCGAATCGAATCGTCCTACCCGATGAAACAGTGATTCGACTGCTACACAAAAACAGCGCTCGCTCCAGCCACCAGTTAGCCGGATAGATTCGGCGCGCGACCCCAGTGCAGCTTCGTTTTCAAATTATGCCACGCGCCGTGGTTCGGGTTGCGCACGATCAGACAATCCGCAGCGAAACGCTTCACCGTAACGCAATCCCCGCGCCGCAGTGGACAGGATACCTGACCGTCGACAATCAGGGTCGTACCGTCGTTGACGTGGATGGCTTGAATCGACACGGAGGCATCACATTCGATAACCAGGGGTTTGTGCGTCAGCGAATGCGGGTTGATCGGTGTCATGATGATGGCATCGACGCCCGGCTGCATGATCGGTCCGCCCGCCGAGAGGCTGTGCCCCGTCGAACCGCCCGGTGTACACAAGATCAACCCGTCACCCCCGACATCGGTGAGCCGCTCGCCGTTCACGCGGAGACCGAGTTCGATGATGCGAAACGGCGGACCCGCCTGAATCACGCAATCGTTGATAGCCACGTAGTCCGCCACGAGCACGTCGTTGCGGGTGATGCTCACTTCAAGACCCATGCGCCGATCAATGAGATCATCGTCGGCGACCGCGCGATCGAAAGCCTTTTTGAGCTCGTCAATCGAAAACTCAGTGAGGAATCCGAGCTTGCCGACGTTCACGCCAATGAGCGGGATCTGATCCGATTTGAGCGAACGGGCGACACCGATCAACGTACCATCGCCGCCGAGCACGACGATTCGGTCCGGCTGCTGTGCGAGCGCGGTCCGCCCTTCCAGACCGCTCGTTGCCCCCACAACGGTACACCGCGCTTCGGCGAACCGCACAAGATCGTCAAGCGCTGCAGCCGCGGCGGACTTGTCCGGGTTCGCCAGCAGGTACACCTTTCGATGTTTGGGATCGTCCCGCAAGGCACGCTCTCTCCACCACGCCATGGGGTGTTTTTATCGCGTGGACAGTGACGCCCGACGCGCGCGTCGGCCCCGATCGCGCGGCTTGTCGCGGGTCTCCAGCGCACGAAGCACCGAGGCCGCAATACCCGACGCGTCCAAACCGCACTCCGCCAGTTGGCCGCCGCGCGACCCGTGGGCAACGAACCGGTCCGCCGGAATGCCCAAGCGCAGCACGCGCGAGCCGGATACCCCGATCGTTTGCGCGGTTTCCAGCACAGCCGAGCCGAAACCGCCCGTCACCGAGTGATCCTCAACAGTCAATACCGGTCCGCCTGCGTTGAACGCATCAGCGACCATATCCTGATCGATTGGGTCCGCAAACCGAGCGTTGACCACGGTCACTTCCGTACCGTTTTGAGCCAATAAGTCGGCGGCATCAAGAGCCGTTGCAGACGTCACGCCGTAACAGAGCATCGTCGCATCCGAACCATACCGCAGCGTCCGCGCAGCTCCGAGCTTGAACGGCGGGCAGTCCGGTATAGGGGCGGTCAGAACGTCGCGCGGATAACGGATCGCGCAAGGCCCATCCAATGCGAACCCTAGCTTCATAGCCTCGCGCAACTCGTGCTCGTCCATCGGAGCCATCAGCACCATGCCCGGTAGCCCGCGGAGATAGGTCACGTCAAGGAATCCATGGTGAACGGGCCCGTCACCGCCCACCAGCCCCGCGCGATCGATACAGAACATGACCGGGAGCCCCTGAAGGGCGACCTCTTGAAAGACCTGATCGAACGCGCGTTGCAGGAACGTCGAATAGATCGCCACGACCGGTCGAAGCCCCGCCCGCGCCATCCCGGCCGCGATGTCGACGGTGCCGCTCTCCGCTATGCCGATGTCGCGCCACCGGTCCGGGAAACGATCAGCCATCTTCGAGAGACCGGTTCCGTCGGGCATCCCTGCGGTCATGGCGAACACGCGGTCATCTTTCTCGACAAACGTCATCAGCGTGTCGACAAAAGCGGTCGTCCAACTCTTGCCGCCCGCGCTGCTGAGAGCCACCTTGCCGCCTTCAACGACAAAAGGTTTGGGACTGTGAAACTTGCCGGGGTCCGCCGTCGCCCAATCACACCCCTTGCCCTTGATCGTATGAACGTGGAGCAGGACGGGGTGCTGCGTTCGCTTGAGCAGCGTGAGCAAATCGATCAACTGACCCAGGTCGTGCCCGTCGATCGGACCGACGTACTGGAACCCGAGTGCCTCGAACACCTGAGACGGCGAGACCGTCGCTTTGATCCCCTCTTTCAGGTGGGCGATGATGTCAAAAGCGGGTTTGCCCACGAGCGGCAGCTTCGGCAGCAAACGCTTCGTACGCTCTTTCATCTCGTCATAAAACTCGCTGGCCCGGAAGCGTGCCAGGTATTCCGCGATACCGCCTTGCGTCCGCGAGATGCCCCACTCGTTATCGTTCAACACGACCAGAAACTGGCGCTTGAGCGTACCCGCCTGATTCAGCCCCTCAAACGACACGCCGTTGACAATACTGGCGTCACCCACGACCGCCACCGTGCACCGATCGCGCCCCAGGATTTCATCCGCCCGCGCCAGACCGACCGCCGTGGCGATCGACGTGCCCGCATGGCCCACGTTGAACAGGTCGTATTCGCTCTCCCGCGCATCCGGAAACCCGCTCAGACCTCCGGCCTTGCGGATGGTGTCGAATCGGTCGTTGCGCCCCGTCAGTAACTTGTGGGGGTAACATTGGTGCCCGACATCCCACAGCAATCGATCCTTGGAAAAGTCGAACGCGCGGTGCAGCGCTATAGTGAGCTCCGTCACGCCGAGGTTGCTGGTAAGATGCCCCCCCCCACGCGATACAACAGCGAGAATGCGCGCGCGAATCTCCGCCGCAAGCGCAGGAAGCTGCTCCGCCGGCAACGCACGCACGTCAGCGGGAGATCGTATCGTTTCGAGCACGTTCATCGGGCATTCCTGCTCATGTTCACATCGGGTCCCCACACGGTTAAACAAGCTCCCCCTATCTTTTCACAACATTGTAACCTTACCAGGCGGATACGAACCATGCGGAGTTTTCAATAATGTCGAGAACCAACGTAGTGTGCCGAGGCACGCAGATCAGCGACTGAC
>CAZWWW010000255.1:0-5192 GCA_964637715.1 uncultured Phycisphaeraceae bacterium
ACTGAAGTCGCGTCGAGTTCACCCCCACGCGATGGCGTCGCCGCTTGGGCGCGGGTGGTGCCGGGCGTTTTATGGGTTGAGACGGCCTGTTGACGCGGCGTGTCGGATGAAACCTGTCCCTCGAAGGACAGCGACGCACCGCACGTCCGGCAGTGTGTCTCCGCCAACACCGCCTCACCGTGACATCGCCAGCACTTGTTGAACAGGCGACACACCCCCGGCGTCTCGACGGCAAAGCGCCACTGGTGGTTTGTGGTCGGACCGCGAATGATCGAGGTCTCGGTGATCAACCCTCTGGCGACCTGCCGGATGACGCGCTCGACACTGATACCCGGAAACGGCCTGACGTGCTCGAGCACATACCACGGTCCCGAATGGGCACGCATGCGTTCGATCATCTCCGGCGACAGATCCTGACCGCAGTGGTCGCAGGCGAGCGCCTCGCGATGTACGAGCTGCCCACAAGTGACACAAGGTCGGGCACCACCGTGCCACACCCCCGCTGCCGCCGGACTGAGCGGACCGAACCCGCACCGGGCCGCTTTCTCGAGCGGGTGGTCGCCTGGTGGAACCGCGCCGGGATCGGGCGGGCCTTCAGGGCTTGTTGGTTGGGTGGCGGCTGCGTCGGATTCAGGCATTTCGACCCCTTTCAAGCCATTCTATTGCCCGAGATAAGTCCGGACAACTCCGAGAGAAAAAGCCGTGTGGTTCGCGCTCTACGCGAGGGCTCGCCTTGATGGGCGCTATAACCTCATCTACACTGGTTTTTTCTGCCGATTCAACCATCGGTAATCATCGCACACGAGACGAAATGACTATGAAGGAAACAACCGAATCAGGACCCAGCGCCGTGCATGCACCGCGCGACAAGCAAGGCCCCTACGACTTTGCCGGAATCGAGTCGAAGTGGCAACGCTTCTGGGAGGAGCGCGGTACGTTTCGAACACCGAACCCCGGCGAGCCGGGGTTTGATGCGCGCAAACCCAAGTTCTATGCACTCGACATGTTCCCCTACCCCAGCGGTGCGGGGTTGCACGTGGGTCATCCGCTGGGCTACTGCGCGACGGACATCATAGCCCGCTATAAACGCATGAGCGGGTTCAATGTGTTACACCCGATGGGCTTCGACGCGTTCGGTCTCCCGGCGGAACAATACGCCATCGAGCACAACGTTCATCCCGCAGACACCACACGCAAGAACATCGAAACCTACCGCCGGCAGCTCAAGATGTTCGGTTTCAGCTACGACTGGGACCGGGAGATCGCCACGAGTGAGCCGGGCTATTACAAGTTTACACAGTGGATCTTCCTGCGCCTCTTTGAGAGTTGGTTCGACGACGACATGCGCTGGACCGACGCGTCGGGACGAGCGCATCAGGGCCGCGCGCGACCGATTGCCGACTTTATCGAGGCGATCGAGGCGGGAACGTGGGGCGTCGACGGTTCGTTGAATCTCGTGCGCGATAAGGGCGCGAGAGACCGGCGCGACTGGAGCGTGCTCTCACCCAACGACCAGCGCCGCGCCATCGACCGACAGCGGCTCGCGTACGTCGATGAGATTCCCGTCAACTGGTGCCCGGAGCTGGGCACGGTGCTCGCCAACGAGGAGGTCGACAACGAAGGACGAAGCGAGCGCGGCGGGCATCCCGTCTTCCGGCGACCGCTGCGTCAATGGATGTTGCGCATTACCAAATACGCCGAACGTTTGCTCGACGATCTCGAAGGTCTTGATTGGCCCGAACCGATCAAGCTCATGCAGCGCAACTGGATCGGCAAGAGCACCGGTGCGGAAGTCATTTTCCCCCTGGCAACGAAGTGGACCGTTGACGGGAACCGATGGCTTCATCGTGAACGGGGTATCTCCGCTTCGGACGTGAGCCTGGATACGTTTCCCGATGCGGTCCGCGTTTATACGACAAGACCCGATACGCTCTTCGGAGCGACGTACATGGTGCTCGCACCTGAGCATCCGCTTGTCGAGCAGATTGCAACCGATGACCGTCGTGCGGAGGTGAGTGCCTACGTAGAGGCCTCGCGCCATCGCTCGGACCTCGAGCGCACGACGGATACCAAAGTCAAGACCGGTGTGTGGACCGGAGCGTATGCGATCAATCCGGTCAATGGCCGGGAGGTCCCGATCTGGGTGGCGGATTACGTATTGATGGGATACGGCACCGGCGCGATCATGGCTGTACCGGGCAGCGACGCACGCGATTTTGAGTTCGCCTGTGCGTTCGATCTTGATATCGAAACCGTGGTACAGCCAACGGCGGCGTGGATCGCCGAGCGCGTGGACGCCCTAACGAAACCGATCGACGACTCAGCCACCGCGGGCTTCGACGCCCTTACCCGCAAGCACCCCGAATTAGGTGAGGCCATTGAATCAGCCCGAACGCAAAGCAGGAACCTGGCGGCTCAGACCAAAACAAAGGCGCTTGAGCAAACCGGCCTGGATCGCCTGATTGCTCATTACGTGCAACATCCAAAGAGTTGGGGTGCGGCGTTTTCCGAACCGAATACCGTGGTCAATTCGCCGTCGAAGGGCGATGAGGATGCCCGTATTCCGGGCGGCGTTTGTTCGCTCAACGGGCTGTCGACAGCCGCAGCGAAAGAAAGAATCACCGCGTGGCTCAACGAAAACCACCTGGGGCGTTCGGCCGTCAACTACAAGCTTCGCGATTGGATCTTCTCAAGACAGAAATACTGGGGCGAACCCTTTCCGGTCCTTCATGATGAGGAGGGTAATACCATCGGGCTGCGCGACGACGAACTCCCGGTCGAACTCCCCCCCATGGCGGACTTCAAACCGACACCGTGCACGGGCGACGATTGCGACGTCCCCGAACCGCCGCTCGGTCGCGCCAAAAAATGGGTACAGGTGGTCCGTGACGGGCGGGCGTTCCGTCGCGATCTCAACACCATGCCGCAGTGGGCCGGGTCCTGCTGGTATTACCTGCGCTATACCGATCCGCACAACAGAGAGCGTTTTTGCTCGGCCGAAGCCCAGGATTATTGGATGCCGGTCGACCTCTACGTCGGCGGTGCGGAGCATGCCGTGCTCCATCTTCTTTATGCCAGGTTCTGGCACAAAGTGTTGTTCGATCTTGGCTATGTCTCGACCGCCGAACCGTTCCAACGCCTGTTCAATCAGGGCATGATCCAGGGGTTCGCCTTCCGCGATGGGCGAGGTTTGACCGTTCCCGCTTCTCGTGTGGAAGAACGTGCGCCCGATCAGTTCGTAAACAGGGAGACGGGCGAGCGGGTGCAGCGCGTCATCGCCAAGATGAGCAAGTCACTCAAGAACGTGGTCAACCCGGATGAGATCATCAGGCAATATGGGGCGGACACGTTCCGGTTGTACGAGATGTTCATGGGCCCGTTGGACGCAGCCAAGCCGTGGAACACGCGAGACGTGCCGGGGTTGTTCAAGCTCTGTCAGCGCATCTGGCGGCTGGTGGTCGACGAAGAAACAGGCGCATTATCCGCGGCGTTGACCGATGCGCCGCCCGACCGCAGCGCGCTGCGCATGCTGCACAAGACCATCAAACGGGTCGGCGACGACATCGAACAGCTCAAGCTCAACACCGCGATCGCCGCCTTGTTCGACTTTGTCAATTTCGCTACCCCCTTATCCGAGCGCCCGCGTGCGATCGTCGAGCCGTTCGTGCTGCTGCTGGCGCCGTTCGCCCCGCACCTTGCAGAAGAACTGTGGGCGCGTCTTGGCCACGACGACACGCTCGCCTACGAATCCTGGCCTGCATTCGACGAATCACTGGCGCGGGATGACGAAGTCGAAATCGCCGTTCAGGTCTGTGGGAAAGTAAGGGGACGGGTCACCATCCCGGCAGGCAGCGACGATGACGCGGCGCAGGCGCGTGCCATGGAACACGAAAACGTTCAGGCGGCGCTCGCCGGCAAGACAATACGCAAAGTCATCGTTGTGAAAAACCGATTGGTGAACATCATCGCGAACTAGAGCAAGCTCTATTTTTGTGTAGCGGTCGAATCACCGTTTCATCCGGCGGATCGACTCGATACGGCGATACACAATAACGGATATCACTGTAACGCGTATTCCGTTCTCGCGCTCCGCGCCGAGGGTTTCTACCCGCGCGATGACGCGGTCACCACGCACGGGGGTTCAGCGCGAGCGCAGTCCGCCGTATCGAGCCTTGCGCTTGGTCACCCGCTTACACCGCCGCCGTCGCCGTCGCGGTGGTGGCGGTCGCGTCATGGGAACCCATCGTCAGGCGCTTCACGTCGTCTACGATCATGTAGAGTGACGGCACCGCGACGAGCGTCAGCACCGTCGCAAAGATGAGCCCGCCCGAAATCGATATGCCCATCGGAATCAAAAACTTAGCCTGGAACGAGCGTTCCATAAGCAGCGGCGCAATCCCCAGAACCGTCGTGATCGAAGTCAGCAGGATCGCCCGCAGCCGGCTGATGCCTCCGTCGATGACCGCCTCGAACGGCGTGACACCGTCCGCCACGCGCCGGTTGACAAACGCGACCAACACCATCGAATCGTTCACAACGATACCCGTCAGCGCCACCAACCCGATCAGCGACAGAATCGTCAACGGATAGCCCATAATCAAATGACCCGCCACCGCGCCGATGAGACCGAACGGTATGACAGCCATGACGATCAGCGGCTGGGTGTAGGTGCGGAACAAACCGGCGAGCACCACATAGATCATCATCAACGCCGCCGCGAAATCCGTCTTGAGTGAGGCGAACGAGCGCCGCGTCTCCAGCTTTTGACCCCCGTATTCAAACCTCATGCCGGGGTATTGTTTGGAAAGCACGGGGAACTCCTTGGCCAGCTCCGCCATGATTAAACCGGAACTCGCTACGTTCGCGTCCACGTCCGCCGTCACCGTTACCGTACGGCGCTGATTCTTCCTGTTGATCGAAGCGAACCCGGTTCCCTCGGACAGACGCGCAACCTCGGTAAACGGAACCAGCGTCCCCGATGGTGTGGCGATATACATGGATTCAATGTCATAGACGCGCCGCCGGTACCGCGCCGGATAGCGAACCATGATTTTTACGTCCTTGCGTCCGTGTTGAACTTTTCTGGCCTCTACGCCGTAGATCGCGGCGCGTACCTGTGTCGCCTACGATTCCGTAGTCAAACCGAGTGCCTGGGAGGAATCAAACAGTACGATTGTTACCTAGCGCTGACC
>CAZWWW010000256.1:0-5184 GCA_964637715.1 uncultured Phycisphaeraceae bacterium
TTCTATGAACGAGAGCGGGCAATAGTTGGCGATGAAGAATCGATTGAAGAAGCGCCGGGGTGTGGTGAACGTGTCTCGTGCCCACCCCCAGAGCCGCCGTCCGCTCACCTCGCTGCGCGGGCAGGCGAACCCGTCGACCGGACGTTTCGGGTGCTCGGGGTCGGGTCTCTCGATCGGAACGTCGATCCCCAGCCAATCGCGAACCAGATGCACCTCTCCGAACGGCACGCCGGTTTGCACCATCCCCCAAGGCCCGGGGTTCATACCCAGCATCAGCACCTCTTTCGGGGCACGGCCGTACCGATCAACGTAGGCGCCGTAGCCGCGACGGGCGTGGTTCAGCGGATTGTACACGCACGAGACCGGCGGATGGAAGGTGAGTCGATCGACCTCACGGCTGAGTTGATCGGCGATGGCGACGAGCGGGATGTCGGTAGGCGCTGTCGGCATGATGGCGATGGGTCGTTCTGATTCGACAGCGTTGGGTTCGTTCTGAACCGGTGTTGGCGGTATCGCGAACGCGGCGTTCGGATTCAATCAATCCGCGATCCCGGTCCGCCATCGACGTTCGTAGCGCTGCCGTACCTGAGAAAGCTCTCTTTGTGTAGCGGTCGAATCACTGTTTCATCCGGTAAACCGACGCGATTCGGCGATACACAATATCACAACACGCGCTAATGGTTCGCGAGCCAGTCCGCGACCGCGTCGAATCCTTCATTGCGTATGGCGCTTACTTTCCAAAGCGGTTTGTCGTCGCCGATCGCGCCGATGAGTTGGCCTTCAGTGGCGTCGGCACCGGGTAGATCGCATTTGTTCAGAACGTAACCCGAGGCGATCTCCATGATGCCGGCTTTGGAGAACTGAACGGCGTCGCCGCTGTCCGGCATGAGCAACAGCAGGATGTGATCCGTCAGCGTCCGGACAGTCACGTCGCCCTGGCCTGCACCCACCGTTTCGACAAGGATATAATCGAACCCATACCCGTTGAGGATCGCGACGACTTCCTTGCATTTCGGTGCAAGCCCGCCCTGCGTCTTTCCGGAAGAAAGGCTCCGCACGAAGAAGTCCGCATCCGGGGAACTCGACATCATGCGCAGCCGATCACCCAGCAAGGCGCCGCCGGTAATGGGACTGCTGGGGTCGATGGCGACGACGGCTACGCGGCTGCCCTGATCGCGCAAGTGCTTGCCAAGTCGGGCGATAAACGAACTCTTGCCCACGCCTGGTGAGCCGGTGACGCCCACGATCTTGGCTTTGCCCGGCGGCGGGTTCCAGCCGTTAAGCCCCGGGCCTTGCTGAACCGCCGTGAGCAGCTTCGCCACGCCACGGACGTCTTTGTTTTCGTACCAGGTCTTGGCCTGTGCGAGGTCGATCCGCCGGGCGTCACCGGTGAGACGACGAATCGTAGTCACAATCTCATCGATGGATGAGCCGGGGTTGAACACCGCCGCGACGCCCATCTCGAGCAAAGCGGGGTGGTCATCCACGGGAACAATACCGCCGAGCAGAATCGGTACCTGCTCAATACCAAGTTGCTTTCTGATATGGATCATCTCCGGCATGACGGTCATGTGGGCGGCGGAGAGCAGACTCACGCCGATCACGTCGACGTCTTCCTGTAGGGCGGCGTACATGGTCGCCTCGCAGGTCTGCCAGAGTCCGGTGTAGATCACTTCGAACCCCACGTCTCGAAAGGAGCGGGCCAACACCTTGGCACCGCGATCGTGACCGTCAAGACCGATCTTGGCCAGGAGAATGCGCGTGGCGTGTTTCATCATTGTCTACCTGCTTGAATGAGCGTTTCTGAATACGGTCGTGTGCCGGTGAGTTTCGGAATCAGCCACCGACTTTATACAATCTTACCAGATGGCTGACTTTGGCCAATACGTCGGCAGGCTGGTTATGGATAGTGGTGGACCGGGTTGGCCGCCCCCCTCCTCGCAGTGCGTAGCCTTGGGCGGGGCTAGAGCTTGCTCTAGCAGAGCGCTGCGTAGATGACAAAAACCAGAAACGCCATACGCGCTTTGCGGCGAATGTGCGGTTGGTCGATGATGTTCCAAACGGCGGCTAGCACGGCTTCTTCTCCTCCTCGGGAAACGGGCGCGCGACATTGTTCTCTCACCTCATTCTTGTCAACCAGCGCTGCCAAATCAACAAAGAATCGCGCGATTCCAGGTGTCGCAGGTAACGGCTGATAACAGCGAACCCAACAAGCAATCGTCGCCGTTTCGGCGCCTCCGATCCAAAACGCCCCGGGGACCGAGCGATAATACGGTTATCTCTGTCGGCGGTAGGGAATCAGCAGTCGGGCGATCGGTTTCCCGTGGAGGAATAGCTCGTAGGAATGCGGGTCGAGCCGTGACAGATTGAGGCGTTGTTCGACCGCTGTCGTTTTGCCCATTTCGTCAATCACAGCGGGCGTCTTGTAGGCGACAACCAGACCTCGTGGGATGGCGTGCGGGGCCGATACGGCGAGGCACGTTTCGAGCGAGCCTACCGCGCGGGTCACGACGAGGTCGAACCGGGCTGCCGGATTGTAGTGGGACGAGTGCGCGTGCTCGGACGTGAGGTTGGTCAGGCCCAGTGCTTCAGCGGTGCGACGGACGAAGGCGATCTTCTTGGCGGTACCGTCGATGGCGGTGACGGACCACGCGGGTCGAAGAATCGCCAGAGGAATCGCCGGGAATCCCGCGCCGGTTCCAACGTCCAGTAGGCGCCCAACCTTGTAGCCGCTCTCGCTTATCCAAACAAGCAGCGCGAGGGAATCGGCGTAGTGCTTGATGGCCGCCTCGGTGGGATCGATGATGCGCGTCAGGTTGATTGACCGGTTGGTCTCTATAATAGCCCGGTAATGGGCGAAGAGCTGATCGAATTGGCGCGCAGATAACTCCAACCGCCAAAGGGCCAATGCTTCGCGGAGGGTCGCGTCGAAGATGCGTTCGTCGTCGGGCATGCGGCTATCGTACCCGACGGGGCGAACGCGGCGAAGCAACCCTTGGACCATCACCCTGACCGGACAGCCAGCGCCGTGCCGGTGGCGTCGCGCCGGTTCTCTCGCACAACCAGATCCGGGTTGTCGTCGGTGAACGATTGCCACGTTTGGTGCAGGCTGGGGTAGGTCGGATGGGCTATGTCGTCGAAAACAATCATGCCGCCGATAGCCAGGTGGGGGATTACGTTGTCGAGGTCCGCCCGTGCACCGGCGTCGCGGTGGTCGCCGTCGACGGTGATCAGGTCGAGCCCGGTGGGTGGATCGCGGCGGGCGAAAAACGCAGGAATCGTCTGTCGGGAATGTCCGTCAATAAACTCGACCGTTCCCCTGTGGCCTACACTTTCAAGTTGGCGGCGTACGAAGTCAGGACCCGGGTTGGGGACGCCCGCGTAGTTGGGATGCCACATGTCAAAAAGAAACAGGGATACATCCGGCTGAAACGCCGCTACGATCGAGGCCGAGCGCCCTCGACGCACGCCGATCTCGAGATAGGTTCGCGGGGCGCACGTTTCGGCGAATGACGCCAACGCGCAGCACATCTCCCAATAGATCGTGTTCGTGGCTATCGAGCGTTGCAGACCATCCATGGTTTGCTGAAGATAGCTGTCCGATTCGATGCTAGCGAGTACCTCGAGCACCCGGCGTCTTAGCGCCAAGTCTCCGGCGCGCTGTACCACCGCCTCCAATCGGGCTGTGGCGCGATCGGCGCAGGTGCGCTTCGCTGTTATTTCGTTGGTGGCGGTCACATGGAGGCTCCGTGCGACGTTGATGAGACGCCACGAGGCACGGGAACCGTCGCGGCGCTACACGCGCCCTGTTGATCGATTCCGCGCGTGACGTCGGTCCCGGCGCCCGTGCGACCGGCGCATGCGCGGTAGATGGCGAGATACTGTTCCGCAGTGCGTTTCCACGTCAACCGGGCCAATCGTGCGCTCCCGCGTTCGACGAGTTTGCGGCGCAGGGCGGTATCACAACAGACCCGGGCTATGGCGCTCGCGATGCTCCGTACGTCATAGGGGTCGAATAACAACGCCGCGTCACCGGCTTGGTCCGGCAACGACGTGACATGGGAACACGCTACCGGAACACACTCGGCAAAGGCTTCGTACACGGGAAAGCTGACCGCCTCGAACAACGTCGGCACAACGACCATTCGCGCGCCGGCGTACAAGGCCCTCACATCCGAATCTGCCACCCGACCGACGAAGTGTACGTTGTTCTCCAGATCCAGCGACCGCACCAGCTTCTTAAGCGTGCTGAAGTGCTCGGTCTGCGTTCCCGAACACACAAGGGCCACGCCTACCCCTTCGTGCTGCCTGAGGAGGGCCATCGCCTCAATCAACCGGGCGTGGTTCTTGTGAGGCCAGGTCTGCGCCGGGTAGAACACGTAGTCGCGGTTCAGGTCGAGACGCCGCAACGTTTCGTCCACGGCGCGGTCGTCCGGTCGAGCCAGAGTTGCGGTGGGGGCACCCCATTCGACGACATGCACCTTCCGGGACGACACATGATAGTGTTGGATCAGATCGCGTCGTACAAACTCACTCGCGACGACCACCGCGTGCGCATGGTCACAGGCCGCGGCATATAAGGCATCGCGCCGGGCGTATTCTTCTTTCGAGAAAAACTCGGGCAGGTGTACGTGTTGTAGATCATGCGGATTAAAGACGCTCGGCACGCTGGTTACGGTATAACTCTGGTAGGGAAAATGCAGCACGTCGGGCTCGAACGATTCCCAAAACCCATCCGACGTGCGCGGTCCGCTGGGCGGGGCGGGTGTACGCTTGGTGTTGACGGCGATGCATTGATTCTTCGACAGATGCGGGTCAAGCCACGCGGCGGAATCGGGCGAGCAGACGAACAGGTACTCCTCGGGAGCATCCAGCGACCCCAGACCGTGGGCCAGACCGAGCAATACCTGCGCGATACCCCCGCTCCGAACCGGGTCCAACTGTGCGTTGATAACGACGCGCATGTCACCTCGTAGCCGCGAGTCCGCTGTCGGCGTTACCGAACCGCGATGCGCCGGGCGGCGGGTGCGGTGTTGCATCAACCTGTTCAACCGCCATCAATCCGTCATATTCCTCGAGCGAGCGTACTTCGTGCCGCACGCAGCCGGTCAACACCATCGCCGGCGGATGAGGCGGGAAGTGCATGGCGCGGATAAACCGTTCGATCAAGGCGCGAGGCCATTT
>CAZWWW010000257.1:0-5178 GCA_964637715.1 uncultured Phycisphaeraceae bacterium
GCCGATTAAAGGAGATATCCTCCTTGTAGGGCTAAAGCTACATCTGTAGATAAAAGGCCCCTGAGAAAGACAGGCAAACTCACAACGAAGCCGAGCTTTTTTTTTTAGAAGGCTACGGGGGGGCGCAGGGCGCAGATTAAGGGACACCGAGGCTAATCCCCTATTGGTTTTCTTTGACAGGCTTTCTTTCTTAAAGGTCACGGGGGGGCGCAGGTTGTATGTTCAGAAACGCCGAAGTTAGTCCCCTATTGGTTTTCTTTGCCAAGCTTTCTTTTTTCCAAAAGAAAGCGGGAGGTTTTTTAACTTATCTCTTCAGTCTCTTCTTTATTGGGTGCATAGACCATGCCTTCCATTGGCCAGAGCCGTGTTTCAAGGCGTTTAAGTAACGGCCTGAAGGTCGCCCGGTCTTTCGCCGAGATGCCTATGGCCCGGTATCGATGTAAGAGCGCATAAAGGGTCCGCTTCTCCACAAGGTCTATCTTATTAAAGACAAGGAGCCTCGGTATGCCGCCGATGCCGATATCATGGAATATTTTTTCTACCGTCTCCATGCGCTCCTTGAAATAGGGGCTTGATACATCCACAAGGTGGATAATGAGGTCCGCGTCCTCCATCTCTTCCAGTGTAGCCCTAAAGGCCTTCATAAGGTCTTCCGGCAGGTCCCGTATAAAGCCCACGGTATCGGTGTGACGCCGCTGCCGCACAACGGTTGTCGACCGCGCAAGCGGCGGCGGGTGTAGTGGGGGCGTTGTGGGTTCGGCGGTGTTTGGTTTTCTTCGTAGCATGGTTTAGAAAAGAATTCGAGATCTATGGCTAGATATACCGGACCGGTTTGCCGACTCTGTCGGCGCGAAGGGCTCAAGCTGATGCTTAAAGGGGCCCGTTGTGAAACGGCAAAATGCGCTATGGAACGGCAGTGGCGCAGCAATCCGCCGGGCATGCATTCCTGGCGGCGGCGCAAGACGGGCGATTACGGCGTGCGGCTGCGCGAAAAACAGAAGGTGAAGCGCTACTACGGTGTGCTGGAGCGCCAGTTTACTATTTACTTTCGTATGGCTGAGCGGGCCGCGGGCAATACCGGTGATGCCCTGCTGAGTATCCTCGAACGCCGATTGGACAACATCGTGTGGAAGCTTGGTTTCGCGCCGTCTCACAAGGCGGCGCGACAGGCGATCGCCCACGGGCATATCTATGTCAATGGTCGTCGACTCAACCGCCCCAGCTATCTGGCCCGAATGGGTGATCGGATCGCGGTCAAACCGTCCGAGCGGAGCAAGAAATATATCCGCCAGGCGCTGGGTGATGGTGGCGTGACCGTACAGTCGTGGCTGCAACTCGACGCTGACACGCTGGAGGGTATCGTCTCGGCCCTGCCAACGCGTGAAGACGTTCAGATTCCGGTCGAGGAACAGTTAATCATCGAAATGTGCAGTCGTTAGTGTTGGTCACGCGCCGGCGCGCCGCGAGCGGGGCGTCGGCAAACCGGTGCTCCGGAATTCAGCAGGTTGGAGGTCATTTCGATGCGCATGCGATGGCGAGGGTTGGAACTACCCAGTCAGGTCAGCCGCGACGAGTCGGTCAGCACTGAGTCGTACGGTCGGTTTCTCATTGAACCGTTTGAACAGGGATTCGGGACAACCATTGGAAACTCGCTACGGCGGGTGCTCCTTTCGAGTCTCGAAGGGGCGGCGGTTACGTCGGTCAAGATTGACGGCGTTGCGCACGAATTCACAACGATGGAAGGTATTCTTGAGGACGTAACCGATATCCTGCTGAACATCAAGGGTGTGGTGCTCAAGCTCGACGGCGCGGACGAAAAGACGATCCGCGTTGAGCGCAGTGAGGCGGGGACGATTACCGCGGGCGACTTCGTGACCGATCCGGCTGTGACGATCGCCAACCACGAACACCACATCGCCACCCTTACGACCGACGTGTCTTTTGCCGCCGAGATGACCGTGCGGACCGGGCGCGGGTTTGCGATGGCGAGTGATAACCGGGGTCCGGAGCAGGAAATCGGTGTGATTCCGATCGACTCGGTCTTTTCGCCTGTGGTGCGCGTTCGGTACCGAACGGAGGCGATGCGTGTGGGTCAGCTCACCAACTACGATCGGTTGATTCTCGAGATTTGGACCAAAGGCACGGTACTGCCGGAAGACGCCCTGGTGGAGGCGGGTCTGATCCTGCGCAAGCACCTTAACCCGATCGTGATGTACCACGAGTTAAACGATCAGATGGTGTCGGCGATTCGGGCGATGCCTGAGGCGGAAACTCCGGAGCGTACTGCGATGGATGAGTTGCTGAACAAGTCGGTGTCCATGCTGAACCTTTCGGTTCGTGCGGCCAACTGTCTTGAGGCGGCGCGCATCCAGACGCTGCGTGAACTGGTGCAGCGCACCGAAGCCGATTTGCTTCGCGTGCGCAGCTTTGGCAAGACGTCTCTCCATGAAGTGCAGCGAAAGCTGACGGACATGGGGCTGTCGCTGGGTATGCACATCGACGGAGGGGCGGAGACGGAGGGGGGCGCGTTTCTGCAGGGCGAGGGTACCTCGTCCGGCGCTGAACCGGGCGACGGTTCCGAGGGTTCAACCACGGGCCCGATGGAAGTCTTTACAATGGGAGAATGACGGTACGCGGGCCGCCCGGTTGGTGGTCCGGAGTACGCGTTCTTCGTGAGCAGGGATCATGAGACACCGCAAGCATCATCGTAAGCTGAACCGAACCTCTGAACATCGCTTGGCGCTGCGGCGCAACATGGCGCAGAGTCTTTTTGAGCATGGATCGATCACGACCACGCTGCCCAAAGCCAAGGACCTCAGACCCTTTGCCGAGCGGCTTATTACGCTAGCGGTTCGGACGCGCCGGTGTGCGTCAAGCGATCCGGCGGCGGCGGTTCGAGCGCGTCGGGTGATCGAGCGGCTTATGGGCGATCGCTCGATCGTGCCTGCCGAGCATCAGAGTGATTACGATATCATGTCCGACGCCGCGCGCTCCAAAACGCTGCGGATGGCCAGCGGTCGCCGTTATCGAACCGGTGAGCCCAAAGGTCGACTAGCTTTTACTGCGGAGTCTGTGACGCACAGATTGATTGAGCGGATCGCGCCTCGTTTCGAGGATCGCCCAGGCGGGTACACGCGGGTCATTCGCTTGTCCGGTGTGCGTTTGGGCGACGCAGCCCCCAAAGCCGTTCTTCAGCTTGTCGGGGATGAGGAAGCACCCGGCGCGGTAACCAGGCCTGAAAAGACGGCGCGCCGTCGCCGGGCCGATGCGCGTTACGGGTTTGCCATCAAGTTGGCCAAGGCGCGGAGCGCGCCGGCGAAACGCGAAACGCAAGCGCCTGCGGAATCCGATGCCCAGGGTTCGGAATCCGACGAATAACAACCAATAGTATCCGCGCGACCTATGGGGCGAACGAGCCGCCGGATAGCCGAGTCTCCGCTGCCGTCCTGTGTGAACTCACCCACCGGGACATTCCAGAGTACGACCATGCCCACTGATTCGACGTGCGTTTTCTGCAGGATCATCGCGGGAACCATTCCGGCCGATCTCGTGTATGAGGACGAGCGGTTGGTGGCGTTTCTGGATGTCGGACCGCTCGCGGAGGGGCACGTTTTGCTGGTTCCGCGTGCGCACGTTGAGTGCCTGTCCGAGCTACCCTCCGAATCCGCCGCGGCGCTCGGGGCCGTTCTGCCGCGCCTCGCGCAGGGTGTGTTACAAACGACGGGGGCACCGGGTTTGAACGTGCTTATCAACCAGGGGTTGCAGGCCGGTCAGGTCGTTCCGCACGTTCACGTTCATGTGATTCCCCGCCGCGACGGGGATGGTCTGGGCTATCGTTGGAACGCCGGAACCTATCCCGCCGGGCGCGCCGCGGAGTTGGCCTCGCTGATTAGAGACCGGCTGTAGTGCTTTGTCACACCTTGTTTTTCGGGTGGCATGAGCAAGCAGCAGCTTGCCCGTGTTGCTGCGGGGACGATCACGGGCAAACAAGTTTGCCCATGCCACTCACAACGAACCCTAAGAATAAGCTGTGACACTGCAGTAGCCTGTGTTCACTCAAATTCCTTCGGTACGGTGAAGTCCGCGATGAAGATCTGGGCTTCGTCCAATCCACCCCGCTTGCTGGTCCACATGAGTTTCTTGCCGTCCGGGCTGAACACCGGCAACCCATCGAATGCCGGGTCAACGGTAATGCGGACGAACGTATCGCCGTCGGTGGTCGTCATGTACAGGTCATAGTTAGGCCGTTTGCCCTTGGACCACGCACTATGGTCGGTTTGGGTGAAGATGAAGCCTTTGCCGGAGGGATACCAGTAGGGGCACCAGTTGAAGATGCCGTTGTCCGTGATGGCGCGATCGTAGGTGCCGTCGGCGTTGACGAGACGCAGTTGCAGGTTCATCTTTCCGTCGTTTCTGCGATCGCCCCGGTAAAGAATGGTCCGCCCGTCGGGTGAGAAGAACGGCCCGCCGTCGTAGCCCTTGCCGTTGGTGATGCGGTGTTGATGAGACCCGTCGGCGTTCATCACATAGATTTCCAAATCGTCGTCGCGTTGGGAGGTGAATACGATAAAACGACCGTCCGCGGAATAGCTGCCTTCCGCGTCATAACCGGGCGCGTCGGTGAGTCGTTTGAGGTTTGAGCCGTCGAGGTCCGCCTCGAAGATGTCCATGTATTTGTTGAAATCCCATGAGTATCCCCGACCGGTATCGGCCGGTTTGTGGTTGTCGGCCTGTGGATCAAGATGGCTCGAGGCGAAGATGATCTTTTTTCCGTTCGGATGAAAGAACGCGCAGGTGCATGCGCCGTGACCGGTACTGACCATGCGGGATGTTCGCGTGTTGAGGTCCAACGTGTAGATCTGGTATTCTGTTTTCCCCGGCGGCGTGGCCTGGAAGATGATGGACCTGCCGTCGGGCGAAAAGTAGGCCTCACCCGCGTTGACGAAACCCATCTCCGAAAAACTGACCTGCTCGATGTTGGCCAGATACTTCGCTTCACCGTCAACCGGGTTGAGTGTCTTGCGCGGCGGTTCGGACGCGCAGACAGCCAGGCCGAGCAAACCGAAGGTCAGGACCGCGCTCACGGGGCGAAAACTGCTGGACATTGATTGCCTCTTTTTTGGTTGTTTGGAAAGTACTGGGCGGCTATTCCTAGCTGCCCGTGCCTACCGGTCACAC
>CAZWWW010000258.1:0-5171 GCA_964637715.1 uncultured Phycisphaeraceae bacterium
CCTAGAACGCAGCTCATGCCAAGGCGTCGCAATCGGCATGGTTAAACTAGAGTTGCTATTAGACGCCCCCCCCTCGAACGGGAGTGGGGGAGCGTTGGCTACGTCATGGCTGAAGCCACCATCGCCCAAGCGCTAATCGCTCTGAACGTCCTTGTACTTGGCTAAGGTTCGGTTGCCCACACGCGCGGGCGTTCGTGCGCCCAGGAACGTAGGCAGGCGGTCCACCGTCTCCTGGAACCGAAGGGCCCTGGTGTCCACGTCGTCGATCGCCCGAATTTCGGCTTCGTTCAAATCCGGAACGCTGCCCGCAAACGACGGGTCGATCTCGCCGCGGACGACGCCATACACGGTAAAGACGTCCGAGCGCACCGTAACCCAATCGCCCAGCGAGGCCAGTTGACCGATCGCCAGGATATAATCATCCTGATTGGCGTCGTACGCCGGACCGGGGTTGCCATCGCGGTCCAGATCGTCCCGGTTGAACACGACCCGCCCGTTATCGAAGCGGAAGAGCGACGCCCGACCGGCCGGATTCACAAGCGGCTGACCGGGATTAGTCTTGGCCGCGAACAGGTGCCGCACGTTGGCCAATTCGCCAACCGTCAAGAAGCCCGTCCCGCGACGAAACGCCGGGTTGGCATCAAGATAGCTTCGACCGACGCCAAGCCGACCGTAATCGCCGGTTGAAGGAGTCGCATTGGGAACGCCCTCTCGTGCTTCGCGGTAGGCGACGATCGCTTGCGCCAGGTCTTCGCCAAGCTGCTGCGCGACGCCGTCCGTCAATGGTCCCGCGTTGGCGCCAAAGAGGAGCAATCTGAATCGATCACGATAAACGTTGGGAACCTGTTCCAGCGGAATAAACGGCAGCCCCCGCAACACCGTCCACGGAGCGGCGTTCAGATCGATACGCCCGTGCACACGAAGACCGCGCTGATCGACGCGCGGCTGCGAACCGGGTGCCCCGATCGGTGCGTTGTTGTCGAACGGATCAGGTCGAAAAGGGCCTCGATTGTGCAAGGGCAGGGCGGTGAAGTAATCAAAGACAAGCTGCCCCCAGGGCAGATTGGCCACACCACCCGGTCGACGCGGTGCGCTTTGCCACGCCGGTCTGTGGTTCGCGGCGTACTGACGCCCACTTGCCGTCGTACCCACGTCAAACACCGGCATGCGTCCGTTGTCGATCTGCTCGCGGGCGTTGATCGTAGCGATGATGCCTCCGTTTGAATCCTTCAATACGGTGGAATCGTTCAGCCACGCGGTGAACGCCAGGCGATCATTCAGCACAACGGGATTGGCAGCCGCGTTCGGGTTGCCGTGCGACGGCATCTGCAAATCATCCAGCGAATGATTCGCGTAGCGCATCAGCAGCAGCAGCGAACCGGTCGTCGGAAAGGCAACGGCCTTTTCGTTTATGTCACCGCGCGGCAGGGTTGGATCGGGCTGCGTAAACGAGCCGGTATTGGCGAAACGGATCTCAACCGGGTGAATCGTTGTAATGCTGGAGTTAGTGTTAAAGGCGCCCAGGGTTTCAGCAATGTCGTCAATCGCACCATTGTCGCTCTGGTCGCCAGATGACTCGACCGTTTCCGGAATCGGTGCAGACCACGGCGAAGTCGAGAGGACTGGTCGCTGCAGGCTCGCCACCATAGTTCCGTCCCTAATGTCCCAACCATCGGGGGGCGCATTGTTCTTATCGCGACCAATAACGAGCCCCTTCACAACGAACGCATCGACCACGACACTAACCGGAACCGTGACGAACCTCATTGATCCTGCCGGTTTGGCGTAGGATGAGGTGGCCACAAGGTATAGCGTCGAACCGTCCCTGAACCCTAATCTGACTGTCGAATCCAACTTGACGGTACTGCCGTCCGGCGGATTATCTACATCCACCTCGAAAGGACCACCGGTCACAAACAATGCGAAGCGTCCCGGCGGGATCGTTTGATCCAACGGAATACGGTTCGTGACTTTTTGATTTGCATCCACCTCGACCAATTCGTACACACCTGCCATGGGTATCGGCGCATCCGTTGGATTAAACAACTCGACCGCCCAACCGATCAGTTTTTCATCGCCCGTTTCTGTATCCGTTACCGTGGCGACTTCCGTGATGAACGGTTGTCGCTCCAGGCCATACACGTATTCGAAGCGCGTATCGGTCGTAGGCGTGGCGGAGATGTTGATCTTGCGACCGACCGTCGCCACGCACGCCCCGGAGCCCAGCGGGCCGTTCGATTGACAATCGGCGTGCGCCGTACATAACCGACCCTCTTTGTCGCCGCCGGAACAGGACCGAATTTCCGTTGATGGACTGAAATTACTGCACGTGGCGCTCAGGACATTGTTGGTCGGATCTTTGCAGTCGTCGTTGGTCCGGCAATATTCCCCGACATAGGTCGCGCCCGGTTTGCCCACACACACGCCCCCACCGAAGTCGAAACTGCGAATCGCCACGCGCGTCGGCGCATCCGCCGGACCGCAAAACGCCGAGCCCCCCCCGCAGTCACGATCATTGGCGCACCCCGCCCCATCGAATTCGCCGCCAACGCACACCCTATTGTCCATATAGTCAAGCAGATTCGCGGTGAGTGACGCGGCGGTGCGCGTCGCCCGGGCTTGATGGCGCGGAAGATTCAACACCCGATCAACACACAGACCGGGTTTATTGAGATCGCCGCTGCATCGCTCGGTCTGCGCGTCACAATCACCGGGCACGGTGCATACCACGTCGTCCCACGCGGGACCGGCAGCGTTGTTGAGCAACAGGTAGAACACGTCGTAGATCAGGCGCTTGCGCTGCTGCGGATTGAACGGCAGATCGTTAGGATTGCTGCGCCACCGCTCGAGCGCCTCGTCCATCCAGGCGAGGCTGAGTTGCAGGCGACCCTTGCGCGGATCGAACGAACACACCTTCAAATCCGGGCATTCACACACGGCGTCCTGTTCGTTCGGTTTCGTGTTGTTGGGGATATCGTGCGGATAATCGGGATACTCGAACGGGACCACGTTGCAATTGCCCTGGAAGTCGCCGTTGACCTGCATCATCAGGTCGCGCACGTCGCGCGGCTGCTCGTCAACCACCAGACGTCCGCCCCTAGCCAACAGGGCGTCGTGGCTTACGGTGGTTACGAGATGCCGGCGGTCGTATTCCGATTCGGTGGGATCAAAGTTGAACGAAACAAAGGGTTCCATGCGGGCGAACCAATAGCCGGGACTGTTCAGATCGCTCGCGTAGAGTGGTTCGTCCGAGTGAACGGGCCAAAACCGGTGCTCACCCTGGAAGACCGTTTCAAATGATCCGCGCGGTAGCGTCGGCGGAAACAACTGCAACGGCATGTCCGCGCCGCCGAACGGGTCGCCCGCGCGAAGATCAGGCGAGACAAGCGGGTCGCCTTGCAGGCGGGTGGGCGGCATGAGGCGCGCGGGGAAGATCCCCCGGCGGCGCAGCGCGGGTTCTTCCTGCTGCGGCGTGTAGAACACCTGCTGCTTGGCCGGTCGGATCAGCGGTCGCCCGTTTCGCGGATCGGGATCGTCGAACACGCTGTTGATGTTGAGGGCGTTCTCGATCAACAAGGGGTGGGCGTCGTTCAGGTTGACCATGCCACCATGTGGCACTATGCGCAGGCCGACAAAAACCCGGCCCGATGTGTCGGCGGAACCGTTGACCACCGTAGAGATTTGTTCTACCTGCTCGGGTGAAAAGCCGATGTCACCGGCGGGAACCTCGACGGCGTCGACCATGCCGTCGCCGTCGGCGTCGACCACCACGACGGATTCCGCCGTACAGGTTCCGTTCGGGCAGTCGTTCGCCACGAGGCAAGTCTGACCATCACGTGCCCCATCAACGCAGAGGTTGCGGATCGAGATGCACCGGTCCGTTCCGTTTCCGCAGTCGTTGTCAGACCGGCACGACATACCCGCCCGGGCACCGCTCTGACAGACGGTGAGGAAATGGATCGTACCCGGTCGCCAGGTCGTATCCAGCTCCGCCCCGCGCCAGCGCGGACCGCCGAATGGCGCTCGAACACAAGCGCCCGCCGGACAGCTCAGGTTCGGACTGCAGGGCGACGGCGGCGACTGTGGGTTTTGAGCCTTCGCACCGCCCTTGCATACCCCGTTACCACTCTGCGTATCACACAACCCACCGGGGCAATCGAAGTCAGGTTGGCAGATGGCACCGGAGTTCGGCCCGCCTACACACGTGAACACTTCCTTGCAGCGACCGGAGGGACATTCCGCGTCGGAAGAACAGGACGCGTCGGCTGTGGCCGTGGGGTCACCGGGATTACCTAAGATACAGACTCCCTGCGTAGCGTCACCGGTTCGCGCATCGACGAACCAGGGCCAATCCACCCGCCCGTCGAACCGCACGAACGGTTCGATCGGCGAGGAAACGTCGTGCCAACCGGGAAGCTGCGCGAACCCGGTCAGCGAGGCACCGGCGTCGTTCCCGGCGAAGGGTTGTTCGGCGTCACTCATCAGCCCGTCGCGCAGCAAGGCGCCGGCGTCGTCGATGAGCGCCTCGGCGCCGAGTTCGGTTCGTTGTCGCCGGCTTTCGGACGCCAGACGGTCGGCCTCGAAGTTCATCGTCGCCAGAAACGCCACGCCCATCACAAACAGAATGGAAAGCAGCGTGACCACCAGCACCAACACGGACCCACGACGGCGCGCGGCCCGTTCGCCGGGCGCACCCCTTCTCGCCGCCGGTGGTGTCACCGTGTGATCCTTGATCCTTGTTGTCCGTTGTTGCCTCATACCTGTTCGTTACTTTTCCAAAGAAGACCGGTCGGCGTCGGTCACACCTAGCGGCCTACGGGAATCACCATGACGTGCCGGATAGGCCTGTCCAAGCGCCCCTCGCGATCGTACACGTCGACCGTAATCCGCAGCGCGCTGGGGAAGATGTCGTCGGGCACGAGCTCGAACTCGTTCGTTGACTGATCGCGTCGATTGGCTACGAAGGCCACGGTGTTCGCGCGACCATCGGAACCCATCGGGGGGAAGAAGTTGGCGTCCATTTGATTGCTGCGGAAACGAGCCTGCATCATGTAGTTCGTGCCGTCGAGGTGCTCGGTCCGGTCATCGAGAAGACTCTCCAAGTTCCTCGCCAACGCGGCCCGGTTCTGTTGTTTCGCCGCCGTAATCGCATCCTCCAGCGCATTGAGGGG
>CAZWWW010000259.1:0-5164 GCA_964637715.1 uncultured Phycisphaeraceae bacterium
AGTTTGCACTGTCATGGAATATACCTCCGTCCGGTGCCAAGGCCGCCCGTCCACCCGGCTGCGATGCCGCATCCCCATCTTATCGTCGACACCTGAATCGGGACAGCAAGCGCCGTACCAGAGGACATGTTAGGTGGATTGACTCGGTTCGGCGATGGTGATGGCGCCCGTCCCTCGTGCGGCGTGAGACGTCGGTTCAGTGGACAAGTTCAATGACCGGTACCGTTACGTCCAGTTTTGTACTACCTCGCTGGACACGCAGCGTGATCTCATCGCGCTTGCCGCTCAATGAGCTCAAATCCGCGCAGCCGAAGCTCGACACGGGTAGGTCATTGATATGCGTTACGACATCGCCCTCGTGGAGCGTACGCCCTGCCTCGCCGGCATAGGGATAGGTTTTCCAGATGCTCCAGTGGTCACGACGACGCCGAAGCCCGATACCCGTCACTCTTAACGGTTTTGTCGTTATCGTTTGATTCCCGTCGCGCTCCAGCCTGACAAGCGCGTGCTTGCGATCGTAGGTAACGCAAAAATGTCGCAACACCTTAACGCCGACAAAGGAATCGGTTTCCGAGGTCCCCACAATCGGCTCAACAAGAACCGTCGGTCCGATCTTCAGAGCATGCGCCAGACGGCCCGCACGCCACGAGTAAGGCTTGCCGCTGATACCGACTGCATCGGCTACGACAACCGGATCACCCCGGAACGCCTGTCGCTGAAACACTTTGTCGTCGAGGGACAGTCCGTTTCCGCTGCCGGTGTCCACGAGAACCCGGATGGCTTGTTTTCCGAATGAAACGCGGACATAGGGTCGCTGAGTTCCGGCAACCTTGAATTGGTCATCCCGTTCTTCTCCGTCGAGTGTCCCGGTGCGAACCTGCACGGTCCTGTTGGGGAAATCGATTCTTAGCAGCATGCCCTCGAACAGCGGGCAGCCCAATATGCCATCCAATGCGACACCGAGCGCGTCGGAGACACCTGTGAGGTCGATGACTTCCGCGTCAAACCCATGGAACTCAGCGGGCCCGGCAATCAGCCGGTCAATGGAGAGCGCTTTAGTTACAGCCACCTGCCGCCCGCTCGCCCCACCCGTTTTGCGGCGAATGCGAAAGGTGTCTTTCGAGAATCTCGCCGCAAGGGCGGGCGTTACGATGCTCTCGCCCGCACCCGTGTCGAGCAGGAACGTGAAGGGACCCTGTCCGTTGATCCTCACCGGAACCAGCGCGAAATCGCCGCACCATTCCGTGGGCAGCACAGCCGTTCCCGACGGAATGTTCACCTGTTGCGGCTCGCCGTGGAAGCGACCGTTTTCCGCCACGCAACCGGGGACATGCGCCACGCCGGATAACGCGATGGCGACCAGCAAGCCGCGCATGGCTACGTCTCGGTCACGGCGGGTGGTAGGTTCGCTACGGC
The DNA here is from genome assembly GCA_964637715.1 of uncultured Phycisphaeraceae bacterium. Classification (GTDB taxonomy): domain Bacteria; phylum Planctomycetota; class Phycisphaerae; order UBA1845; family UBA1845; genus CAZWWW01. The sequence goes on from CAZWWW010000259.1 coordinate 1,417, forward strand.
GCGGCTCGTTTTCAAGTAGCCGTTCGTCCGGGACCGTTGCCCTTGCGACGGGAGAATTCAAAGGGGTCGGCTCTTTACGCAAGACCTGACTCCGCGCTCGTAGCGTGTTTCGCAGGTTTCAAGACTAGCTGAACCGTATGCTAACAACCTGCGCGACCGCTCGTTTCGCATTAATCCAACAACGCCGGTCAAGTGACCAGAAGTAGCGCGTTTTATGCCGCGCTAACTCGGCTGGGGGATCGGTCCGTTTCCCACGTCAGGGTTGGTGTTCGTGGATACGGGTCGAGCGACGCCGACGGTTGGGCCTGCCGAAGCGGCATCGAGCAGGTCGCTCACACCGGTACGCTCAATCGACTCACCGCGAATCAGGGCGTTCACTTCTTCGCCGGTAATGGTCTCATACTTAAGGAGCGCCTTGGCGATGGACTCCACTTTGTCCCGGTTCTTGAGGAGTGTGCTTCGCGCGACTTCATAGGATGTATCGATGATGCGCTTGACCTCGTCGTCGAGGAGTTCCGCCGTCTTTTCTGAGTATTCCCGACCACTGAGGTCCAACATGCCGCCCCGGTCTTCGTCACCGTAGTAGATGAATCCCGCGCGTTCACCCATGCCCCATTCGCGCACCATGTTCCGGGCCATACTCGTCGCTTGTTTGATGTCGGACGCCGCCCCGCTGCTGATCTCATCGAAAAAGATTTCTTCTGCCAGGCGTCCACCGAACATGACGCGCAGCGTGGCGAGCAGGTAGTTCTTGGAATACACCAACCGGTCCCGCTCCGGCAGGGAGAACGTGGCGCCTCCGGCCGGTCCGCGCGGAATGATGCTCGCCTTATGAAGCGGATCGGCGTCTTTCTCCAGCGTTTGAAGCAGCGCATGACCCGCTTCGTGATAGGCGGTCAATTCCCGATCGCGCTTGTCAACAACCGCGCTCTTTTTCGCTCGCCCCCAGCGTACCTTATCGCGTGCCTCCTCAAGGTCTTCCTGCTCAACGTATTCTTTGTTGTGCAGGGTGGCGATCAGCGCGGCCTCGTTGACGAGTGCAGCCAGCTCCGCCCCGCTGAACATGGACGTTCCGCGGGCTGATCGGCGCACGTCAATCGTGGGACCGAGTTTGACCTTCTTGAGATGGACCTTGAGGATTTCATACCGACCCTGCAAGTCCGGCAGCGGCACGAACACCTGACGATCGAACCGACCGGGGCGAATCAGGGCCGGGTCGAGCACGTCGGCCCGGTTCGTGGCCGCGATCACAATGACTTGCGAATTCGTGTCAAACCCGTCCATCTCCACAAGGATGGCGTTTAACGTTTGTTCGCGCTCATCGTGACCGCCACCCGCAAAGTTGGCGCCGCGACGACGACCGACGGCGTCAATCTCATCGAGGAAGATGATGCACGGCGAATTCTCTTTCGCCTGCTTGAACAGATCGCGCACACGCGACGCACCGACCCCGACGAACATCTCGACGAAGTCCGAACCGCTGATCGAAAAGAACGGAACATCCGCCTCGCCCGCGATCGCCTTGGCCAGCAGCGTCTTGCCGCAACCCGGCGAGCCCACCAACAACACGCCGTGGGGGATGCGCGCCCCGAGCCGCTGAAATTTCTTCGGCGACCTGAGGAACTCGATGATTTCCTCGACTTCTTCTTTCGCTTCTTCTATCCCCGCTACGTCGGCGAGCGTGACACTCGTGTGTTCCTTCTGTGTCATACGGTGCTTGGAGCGACCGAAGTTCCCGAGCATACCGCCCGCCCCGCCCGCGCCGCGAAACTGGCGGATAATGAAAAACCATAGCACCCCGAACAGCAGGATATACGGAAGCATACTGACCAGGATCAGCAGAAACTGACTGCGCCGCGCCGACTTGATATCCGCATCGGGCAGCGACTTGTCCAGACGGGTAATCAGCTTGCTATCGATCGCCCCGCGCGGAAAATTAACAGTGAAGTTGAGCGGCGTGTTCGGCGCATCGCCCTCGGCGCGTTTGCGGACCCCTTCGATCACACCATCCTCGTCGCGGATCGTGAGCTCGGTGATCGCCTGGTTGCGCACCAGATCCTCGAACGTGCTGATCGATACCTCCTGCGACTGTACGAACGAGTTGTTCAGTACCATCACCAGCAGCATGGCCAGCGCCAGCACGAACAGCCAGCTCACCAGGCTTCGCGGCATTTTGGGGGCCGGACCGCCGGGCTTCTTGGGATCGGGAATCTGCGGGGTAGGGGGTTTCTGCCCGTTTGCCATCAAGCTCGCTCCGCCAGGACCATCGTTCCACAGGACTGTCGTTCCATGACCTCAAGGAGACGCCCATCGTCCCCATACTGCGCCGCACCGTCCAACAAACGGCACCGTCGAGCCGCCGTTGCAAGACCGGAGTCAACCGCCGCACGAAGCGGCCCGTCCGTATATGATAGAGCGCCTACCATGCGGTTTCCATTGTCTCCACGATCTGTCCGGCCAGTCTGTCAAGCGCACGCGTCATACCGGTCGAGAAACGCTCGCCCAAAGGCGGAATGTACTCCGCCTGGAGCACGAATCGAGGGCGATCAACAAGTATCTCCCCGGTACGCATATCCTTGATCTGAAAGCGTACAATCACCGTCGATCCGATCTCGCGCGGCAGATCCGTCCTGAAATCGTTTCCGAAGACCCGGTTTTCCACCCGCAGCACTTCCCCCGTCATCACCACGTCGGCCTTAGACCGCGACGCGATTCGATAAGGGGTATCCATCTCGATTCGCTTTATGATCGACTCGGTGAGCCGCAGTTCCAACTCTCGACGGAACTCCTTCGAGTGGAACATCTCCACGTGCACTGTTTGAATATCGGTGCGAAACGGGCGCTCCGTCGAATAATGACAGCCGCAGATTCCCGAATAGGACGCGAAAACCGCCAGGACCGATAGCTTGTGTGTGTACGATCTTATCTTCAGCATCAGTTCAGCCCGCCGGGAACTCAATACGCCGTCGTGCCTCGCGCTCTGGGTGGCGCGGACCGAAGGCTCCCCCTAACAGATGCGCCCCAACCCGCATTCTTAGGTGCGAAGCTACATCCAGGTTCAACGTGTTCGATGTCCGCTGCTATCGATACAGCCTATCGGCTGCCCCCGTCCAGAGGGGCGTCGTCCGCGCCGCTCTGTGTCGATCGTTCCAGTTTGCCGAGATTGGTCAGGCGGCGCATCGCTTTTGTAGCGGCGATCGTACCCGGCCAGTCGTTTTGAACCAGCCGATAATAAAAAACGGCGGAACTCAGATGCTCCGTATGTTCGTAGTACCGGCCTACGAGGTAGTCTTTCTCGGCACGCGACTGGCGAATCCCCTCGGTAATGGCGTCCACGTTTTCCTGAGACGCGGCCGCGGGATAGGCGGCGGCGTACTCACGGTATCGCGCATCCGCCTCGATCAACGCCGCTTCGTCGTACGCGGTACCTGCAAAGCTCGCCAGCGCGGCATCGGCGGTACGCCGCAGGGCGACTTGGTGATAAGGCGAACGGGGGTATTCGCGCAGCAGCCGTGCGTAGGCTAACTCCGCCAGCCCGTATTCGCCATCTTTGAACAGGTGGTCCGCTTTGGTTTTCAAGGCCGCCTCGGCGTAATGACTACCCGGATAGCCGGCGGATAGCTCATCCAAAATCCGATACGCGAGATCTTTCCCCGAGAAACGAAAAATGCGCCAGACGCGCCGCGGCGCCCCGGCCAGAAACGCCTCGGCTACCACAAGCTCCATACGAAGCGCCTCATCCGTGAGC
>CAZWWW010000260.1:0-5133 GCA_964637715.1 uncultured Phycisphaeraceae bacterium
GTTTTACCGGATGAAACAGTGATTCGACCGCTACACAAAAAGAGAGCTTGCTCTATCGCCCAGCAAACGAAAAAAAGCTGCGACGCCGTGATACCTCATTGTCGGAAACTTCCCCGGGGATGCGTCTCTACGGGCATTGCGAGCAAACCTGTCCTTGAGTACCCTTCGATTCCCATGATTGAGCTGCTCATTTTGGATGTAGACGGTGTCTTGACTGACGGGCGTATCGCCTTCACGCCGGATGGTCAGGAGATCAAGGCCTTTCAAACCCAGGATGGCTGTGCGATAAAAAGGTGGCAGCGAGCGGGCGGGCGTGTGGCGATTCTCTCGGGACGAGCCTCAGCCACGGTGTCGTCGCGTGCGAAAGAACTCGGGATCGAGCTGATAGAACTGGGCGTGACCGACAAGAATCAGGGGTACGATCGGATTCTTTCGGCTGCCGGCGTCCCGGATGGGGCCGTCTGTGTTGTCGGCGACGATCTACCGGACCTTGGACCCCTTCAACGAGCCGGGCTGTCTATCGCGGTCGCTAACGCCTTACCCCCCATCAAACGGGCGGCGGACTTCGTTACCAAACGGGCCGGCGGAAACGGTGCAGTGGCTGAGGCGATTGAGCATCTCCTTCGCCTCAAAGAGTGTCGACCGGCGTCGACGCGCGCATAAAAACCAGTTAGAGCAAGCCCTATTGTTGTGTAGCGGTTGAATCACCGTTTCATCCGGCAAGACGACTCGATTCGGCGATACACAATATCAGAAAACGCTCTAGGATCAGAGACAATCGTTGCCTACACCGCCCGAGCGCTCATGATCGAAGAGCAACGCGGAGCTGCTACGCCAAACGGCGCAATGAGCGCGTCAACAATGAAAGCGAGCCGCCCACCCCCCACTGGGGTAAGCGGCTCGCGCGTGGTGGTTTCACAATTGGCGGCACGCGCCGGTCATGGATTCGCGGCCGGCGACGCACAACCTTCGAGCGACGGTCTGCCACTCGTCGGATTGCTCAATCCGGTGCAAATCAAGCTGGCCGGCATGGTGTCCTTGGCCCAACCCGGACCGCGAACAATGATGCACTGATAGCTCTGGAAGTTACCCGGTCCCGCCTGCGACGCCTCGGCGCAACATCCCGGGAAAGAGGGATAACTGGACAACTGCTCTGCCATGTAATGATTAAAATAGCCGTCCTTGTCCTCGGTGCCTTCAATCAGCACCTTCTGGTACTCAGCATGGGAGTCTACAAACGCTCGGTTGTAGTTCCAATCCTTGCCATGCCACCCCTTGATCGCCTTGGTAGGCCCGGGATCGATGCCGTCGCCCACAACGCCATTTCCTGCCGGGCAACTTTCCTGCCTCGACGCCCAAGCAAACCGACCGATGTTCTCCTCGTAATACAGCGTCCGCGACGGCGTCGGTACGCGCGAAACGGGACGCAGGTACGGCGAGTTGCTCCGCATTTCGCTGCCCCCGCCTGACTGGACCATGAAGATATTCGCCGCATAGCTGTTGCCGAATTCATCGTACGACGACCGCTCACTGTGGGCGACCCAGTCGGGGCAGTGCCCGCCACGCGGCGGCCCGTCATCGCCCGGGCATTTGAACAGGTCAAGATCCAGCGTCGTATCGTGGATCATACCGTTCTGGTCCTGAGCCTTCAGGTTGTCTTTGAACCCACCCTTGTAAAGGATGGCGTTCAACGGGCGAGTCGCGGGACCGAATCCGGCCGCGGTACCATACTTGCTTCCCAGCACATCGGGATAATCCACAAACCCGGGCTCACCAATACCGCTCTTGCCTCCCCACTGGTAGGCACCGACAAAAAACTTAGTCGCACACGGGGGACAGCACGGCGGCGACTTACAGTCCTTTTGATGCTGACATTCATGATACTGGAGCGGATGAACCGGAATGCCCCAGCCCTGCGGATCGTCCGCCTCATAGACACGGCTGCTCGTCGCGATGTTCTTGAGCTGCGCCAAACACGCGTTTTGCTTCGCCTGACGCCGCGCCGCCTCGAGCGACGGCAGCAGAATCGAGATGAGCAACGCGATAATCGCAATTACCACCAGAAGCTCGATCAGCGTAAAACCCGCGCGTCTCGAACGTCTGTCCATGTCAACAACCCTCATTTCGGCACTCCTTGAAAACCAAGCCGAGCAGAAAAGTAACTGTCAATTCAACCCGTAACCCCGGATCACCACCGGGTTAACCCTTCTGATAGCGAGAAAAACCGTCGCTGTCAATCAGTCGCCAGCCGGACACCGCGAAAACTCACACAATCCTGAGCACAAGACTCTACCCTTTACAACACGCGAGCGGTCCAAACGACGGACAAAATCAGCCAACTTTTTTTTGTTTCCCGCTATTTGTACCCTGCGTTGCGGTAAGATTACATAGTAGGCTGATCCGAACAGCCTGAATCGGTCTTGTTGCGTATCCGCATTCGGTCGGTCGGCTGATGACGGGCTACCAGTGGCTGGCGGTGCCGATCCGGTGGTGCTTGAAGCGTGTAATCGTTGAGGTTCCGCCAACCACGGCGCACGCCCGGTGACCGGTCAACCCGACGACCCCGAGTGGCAGACCCACTATCGAATGGCTGGTTCCTGATGCCGTGTAATCTCACCGAGGAAGAGCTCTGGAGCGGAATCGACCGCCAGGCACCTGAAATCGCCGAACATCTGACCGGATGTCCGGTCTGCCGGGATCGCGCCGCGCAACTCAAGGGCGTCATTGATGCCGTGGAACGCGCAGCCCGTCCGAACGAGCCGCCGTTGCCGGAGCGGATTGGATCCTACACGATTCGGCGGCGGCTGGGCCTCGGTGGTATGGGAATCGTCTATGAAGGCGAACAAGCCTCCCCAAAACGCCTGGTGGCTGTCAAAGTCGTCCGCGGTGGCCCCTATGTTGACGAATACCGTTTGCGGCTCTTCGAACGAGAGGCGCAGACGCTGGGACGGCTTCGCCACCCGGCCATCGCCGCTATTTTTGAGGCAGGGCGCACCAACGAAGGCCAGCCCTTTTTCGCTATGGAATTGGTGCCGGGTCTGCCGCTTACTGAATTCGTCCGCGCGCACAAGTTCAACCTCAATGAACGCCTGGCATTATTCCGCCGTGTCTGCGACGCGATCCACTACGCCCACCAGCGCGGCGTCATTCACCGAGACCTCAAGCCCACAAATATTCTCGTGGATCAGAACGGGGGCCCCAAGATACTCGACTTTGGGTTAGCGCGTATCACCGATACCGATCCAGCCACCGCAACCGTCACGCAGGACGCCATCCGGTTTATGGGCACGCTCCCCTACATGAGCCCCGAAGAGGCACGCGGACACCCCGACGACATTGATGTGCGTAGTGACGTCTACTCGCTCGGCGTGATTCTTTACGAATTGCTAACCGACGCGCTCCCGTTCTCGGTATCGCGTGACGCCTTGCCCGAAGCGGTTCGGATGATTTGCGAGGAAGCCCCGCCGCGCCCCTCGTCGATAAACCGGACGCTGCGGGGCGACCCTGAGACCATCATCCTAAAGGCCTTGGAAAAGGCACCGTCTCGACGATACCAGTCGCCTCAGGCGCTCGCCGACGACATCACCCGTTATCTCTCCAACGAGCCGATACGCGCCCGCCGCGCGGGGCCCGTGTACCGTCTACGGAAACTTGTGGTGCGGCATCGATTCGCTTGCATTATCGCCGCCGCCGTCACGGGCATTCTCATCGCCGCCGCCGTCTGGGTTCATCAGGTCGAAACGGAGTTCCAAGAGCTCCAGACGATGAACACGCTCCTACAGGAACAAAGGGCGGCGCTACTCGAACTTGATCTCGCGCAGGCCTTGTACAAACTGGGAGAGTACGACAAAGCCGAGCAGCAATACAAATCGGCCATCGGCGCGCTTGAGCGGTCGGATCGCGAGGACAAGGTGGCGGAGGCCAGCGCGGGATTGGCGCTGCTGCTCATCGAGCGAGGCCTTCCGGTTGACTATGACGACGCCGAATGGATGCTCCGTCGCGCGCTGCGCTACTACGACAAAAAACCAATTCTACACGCGGCGCAGCGCCGGACGATTCTAATGGGGCTGCGCACACTCTACGGACCCGACATATGGGATGTGCCCGATGCCTTGCGCGACATCGAAACGGAGATCGAAACGATTGACCGATCCGCCGCCCCGCTCGACCCTAACCGACTCCCCGTAGCCCCGGCTGGGTGACGCCGAATGACGTAAATGCTCCGTGCACTCTTGTTGTAAAGCGCCTGTGGTTTCGCGTATGCTCACCGGTACCCCGTATACACATGACCAGAATCCGGAGTAGACAGCCGTTGCCGCAAACCAACAGCCCAGACTCACCGAACGACGAAGCCCATCAGATCCCTGCCCTCGTGGCCCTGCTGCGGCGCGGTGATCCGAACGCAGGAACCAGGCTCGACGAAGCCTACAGGGAACCGCTGGTTCGATTCTGCTGGGGCTATCTGGGCCGACTCGACGAGGTGGAAGACGCCGTCCAGGAAATATACCTTAAAGTGCTCAGCGCGGATTCCATCCCCGATCAGTTCCGACCGTGGATTTACAAGATCGCCCGCCATCATTGCCTGAACCTACTCCGCGGACGTGCCGCTCGGTGCGACAACGCGACGTTGCCCGCCTCATCTCAAATAGGGGCTGCTATGACCGGACACCTTTCGCGCCTCGCCCGCGAGGAACAGCATGAGCGTCTCGCGACCCTTGTCCAATCGTTGTCTGTCGAACAGAGCGAGGTGTTGCGGCTCCGGTACGTCGAAAACCTTTCCCGGTCCGACATCGCGTCCATTCTGGAATTGCCCGAAAAGCTCGTGAAGTCACGTCTGTTCGAGGGGATTAAGAGATTACGCGAATCGGCGGCGCAACTCGAAGACACCTGAGGAGCATGGCTCCAAACACGTAGCGCGGCGCGGAACTGCATGAACAAAGCGCCCCGTATCGAGCACACGCCACCACGAGAAGGCCCTGCGCGCCCGGCTGCTTGAGCGCGCGCAACCAAACAAGAACACAAGAGCCAACCGCCCATCGGCGCGCAAGTTTTTGGCCGTCTCGTAATTTTTTTTTCGCAAGTCGAATCGCCGCTGACCTGCTCCAAACCTTTGCGCTGTACACCGCACGCACC
>CAZWWW010000261.1:0-5129 GCA_964637715.1 uncultured Phycisphaeraceae bacterium
ACATGGAAATCCTGCCCGATGCACTGGGCCAACCGCTGGTTCGGTTGTCCGGCGAAACCGCCCGAATCGCCGCTGAACGCAGGATTGACCGCGTGCTCTTGTCGATTACGCATACAGCCACCCACGCCGCCGCGTCCGCGATCGGCGTTTCCGGTATGTAGAGAGGTGGGGGATGTCCTTTATGAGCGGGTACAAGACACGCCAGGCGGCTTTACGGTAGGGCTGGTGGTTCGCCCGGCTACGCCGGGGCGTTCACCTGCCTCGACCGTGGCCGGTCAACCTTTCGCCTTGGGGCGAAAGAACGACCTGCCCTACCGTTGCCTGTGCCGCCGTCGATCCTCTTACGCACCATTTATGAGCGGGCGGTTGCGGCTTCTCTGGCCAATCGGGAAGGGAACCGATAGAACACGGGGCACGGGCACGGATAGGCGGGAGTAAGATGGCGTAATCGTTGTTGCAGTCCAACAGGCTGGCACGCAAGTTGCATTGGCGCAATGCGTGCCGGGTCGGGCGTTGGGTATCTTCGAGTAATCCACTACGCGGTTCATGAAAAGGGTTTTGAGTTGCTGAGCCTCGTCCGCCAAGGCACGTTGTTCGAGGTCGAACAAGGATCGTACCCCTGTGGTGCGACCCTGAAGGCTGTTTCCTGACAACATGCCGGGCGCGCCGTTCCCGGAGAGCGCCGGGCGTTTCAATGCCGCATGGGCTTCGAGATGAAAACATGAAAGTTGGAGTTGCGAAAGAGTCGTTCGCCGGTGAGCGCCGTGTCGCCCTGATTCCAGACACGCTGACCCTGCTCAAAAAAGCGGGGCATGAGGCGGTCGTGCAGGCGGGGGCTGGCGTTGAAGCGGGCTATACGGATCAGGCCTACCGCGACAAGGGTGCTGAGGTCGTGTCGGAGCGAGCCGAGGTTTTTCGAATCGCTGACGTCATCGTTCAGGTGCGCGGTCTCGGTGCGAACAAGGTGGCGGGACAATCCGATCTCGATCTGATGAAACCGGATCAGGTAGTGATCGCAATGGTCGATCCGCTCGGTGAGCCGCAGTCCATCGCGGCGCTGGCCGCGCGCAAGGTGACCGCGTTTGCCCTCGAACTCATCCCGCGTATCACCCGGGCTCAGAGCATGGACGTGCTGTCGTCGATGGCGACGATCGCAGGATACAAGGCCGTCATCATGGCGGCCGATACGGCCCCACGTTTGTTTCCGATGTACATGACCGCAGCCGGAACCATCACGCCGGCACATGTGTTTGTGATCGGGGCGGGCGTAGCCGGTCTGCAGGCGATCGCCACGTCGCGAAAACTAGGGGCCGTCGTCAAGGCGTACGACGTTCGCCCCGCTGTGAAAGAGCAAATCGAAAGCCTCGGCGCGAAGTTCGTCGAAATAGAGCTCGACGCGGGCGCTGCGGAGGACAAGGGCGGATACGCCAAGGACATGGGCGAGGATTTTCTGCGCAAGCAGCGCGAGATGATGACGTCCGTCGTCGCCGAGAGCCACATCATTATCACCACGGCGGCCATTCCCGGAAAGAAGTCGCCGGTGCTGGTAACCGCCGAGATGATTAAGGGAATGCACCCCGGTTCGGTCATTGTGGATTTGGCCGCCGAACGCGGTGGAAACTGTGAAGGCACCCGAGCGGACGAAACGGTCGTTACCGAAAACGGCGTCACCATACTCGGACCGACGAACCTGCCGAGTACGATTCCGTTCCACGCGAGCCAGATGTTCTCGCGAAACATTGTGACGTTTCTCAAGGAACTTACGAAGGAGGGCGCACTCGCGCTCGATATGGGGAACGAGATTCATAGCGGTACGCTTTTGACAAGGGATGGGGAGGTGGTTCATCCCCGTATCCGTGAGATGCTCGGCCTGCCACCGAAAGACGCGCCGTTGAAAGACAAGTCGCCGGGGGAATCCGTCGACGAGCCAGCTACGGAAAGGAACAGCTAGATGGAAGGCGAACTGGTCAATCTGCTGACGATTTTCGTTCTGGCGATTTTTGTCGGGTTTGAGGTGATTACCAAAGTCCCTCCGACGCTCCATACCCCTTTGATGTCGGGGTCAAACGCGATCTCGGGCATTACCGTGGTCGGTGCGCTGGTCGCCACGGGGGGAGGGCACGGCGCCGTCGCCACGATGCTCGGCGTGGTGGCCATTATCCTGGCGACGATCAACGTGGTGGGTGGTTTCTTCGTATCGCACCGCATGCTCGCGATGTTCCGCAAAAAGGGTTAATCCGTGGATCACGCAACAAAGCTCATTCTACAAAACCTCGCGTATCTGCTGGCGTCGGTTCTTTTTATCTTCGGATTGAAGGGGCTGTCTCATCCGCGCACCGCGGTGCGCGGCAACCTCATCGGCGCGCTGGGTATGTCACTGGCCGTCGTGGTCACGTTGTGGGCCGGTGCGGTTGTCTCGTGGGTATGGATTATCGTCGGTCTTCTGCTCGGCGCGGGTATTGGTGCCTACATGGCCATCAAAATACCCATGACCGGTATGCCGCAGATGGTGGCTGTTTTCAACGGATTCGGCGGCGGCGCATCGTTTCTTGTGGCGGGTGTGGAACTGGCCGTCGTTCTGGCCGCTGCCGCGAAGGTGACAGGTGACGGCGCGGGCGGCGACGTACCGGCTACGAGTGGTCTCTCGTTGACCATGCTCATTGCCACAGCGCTGTCGGGTCTGATCGGTGCGGTTACCCTGCTCGGCAGTTTTGTCGCCTATGCGAAACTGGCGGAGCTCAAAGTGACGATAGGTGGCACGAAGTACAAGTTGAGTAAATCGATTGTGCTTCCCGCGCGGCATGTCATCAACCTGGCGCTGGCGCTGGCGTGCGTTGGGCTGTGCGTACTCGTGGTGATTCATCCGGGGTTGGGCTGGTATTGGTTGCTGGTATTGCTAGCCGCCGCGCTCGGCGTGCTGGTTACGATTCCCATCGGCGGAGCGGACATGCCGGTCGTCATCGCCCTGCTGAACTCCTATTCCGGATTGGCCGCCTGTGCGACCGGGTTTGTGATTGACAACAACGTGCTCATCATCGCCGGTTCACTCGTGGGGGCGTCGGGATTGATCCTGTCGAGCATTATGTGCAAGGCCATGAATCGTTCGCTCGCCAACGTTATATTCGCCACGATGGGGGCGAGCGAGAGCGGCCCGTCCGCTGATGACGTGTACGGCGGCAAGGTGAAATCGACCTCGGCGGAAGAAGTGGCGATGCTGCTCGACGGGGCGCAGCGGGTGGTGATCGTTCCGGGATACGGCATGGCCGTCTCGCAGGCCCAACATGCGGTGCGCGACCTGGGCAACCTGCTCGAATCCCGCGGGACCAACGTCGAGTACGCCATTCATCCGGTCGCCGGGCGCATGCCGGGTCACATGAACGTCCTGCTCGCTGAGGCTGACATCCCGTACGACAAGCTCAAGGAGATGGACGACATCAACCCGACGATGGACACCGTCGACGTCGCCATCGTGATTGGGGCGAACGACGTGGTCAATCCCGTCGCCCACACCGATCCGAACTCGCCCATAGCGGGCATGCCGGTCATCGAGGTCGACAAATGCCGTACGGTGGTGGTCATCAAGCGAAGTCTAAGCCCCGGATTCGCCGGTATCCCCAACCCGCTTTTCGCCATGGACCATACGTTGATGTTCTTCAACGACGGCAAAAAGGCGTTTACGGAATTGATCGCCGCGGTGAAGGAGTTGTAGCAGCCATGAGAATCGGGGGCATGGGGCACGCGAAAACGCCATGGACCATACTACTTGGATGGGCCCTTTGCACCGCGTCCGGCTGTCAGGACGCCACCTTCCGCGAGCGTCAAAGCGTTCGCGACCAACGCATGAGCGATTTGTTGGCCACGGTGCCGCAGATGCAGGAAAGTCGAAACGTCAATATGGCGCGGGTACTGAGCTTTCACGAAGAGCTTCGTGCCCGTCGCATCAAACACCTCGGTCAAACGGTGGGATGGGCGCAGGAGCTTGCGCAGGAGCGCAGTGTGCGAGGACAGGAAGAACCCTTCTTCCGTGACATCTGGTTTCGCAATATCGTCACCGGACACCCGGAAAAGATTCATCGCACCTGGGCGGACATGGTGTATTAGCGCAAGCGTTACCTGCGTTTCACCACGCGCTTGATGCGCGCGAGCGTCCGTTCCTTTCCCAGCAAGACTAGCGTATCGCCGATACCGGGGCTGATCGTCTTACCGGAAACCGCCACGCGGATCGGCTGGGCCACCTGCCCCATCCCGCATCCGCGCTCGGCGCACACCTCGCCGATAAGGTTCTCGATCGACTCAACGGTCCAAGGTTCGAGATCAGCCAACAAGGGTTCAAGGGTCTCGAGCATGGCGTAGCCGGTTCCGTCGTTCTTCTCAAGCACCTTTTTGACGGCCTTGGGGTCATAGTTTATCGCGTCGTCTGGAACAAACAGGAACCCCGCTTTCTTGACCACGTCGGGGAAGGTATGGAACCCCGCGCACACGCGGAGCACATCGGCCAGAGTATTCCCCGTCGTTGCGTTCCGAGCCGCGGGCTTTAGCCCGCGCGATCTTCCCGGTTTCGATACCGCTTCGGACCCGGAAGCACCGGCACGTGAACACGATAATTGCTCCGGCGTGTTTCCCGTGTCGATCGATCGCCCGGCCATGTCGCGCATCGCCTCCGGTACGTCCGGGTTGAAATTCAGGAAATCACAAAAGGCTTCCAGCAACCGCGAACGGTCGTCGTTTGTACCCTCCGCCAACCGCGCCGCCCACGTCGTGTTGAACGCCAGCAGCTTGGCTCGATCGAACCGGGCGGCGGCCTTTCCCACACGGTCGATACGGAACCGCGCGGTGAGTTCGTCGAGCGTAAAGTATTCCTGCTCATCGCCCGGGTTCCAACCGAGCAGGGCGATGAAGTTGACGATCGCTTCGGGTAAATACCCGGCGACCCGAAAGTCGTGTACCTCAATCTCGGGCGGGGTCAGCCCTTTAGACAGCGCCTTCTCCTTGTCCCGCTTGCTCATCTTGGATCCGTCCATATTGGAAATGACGGGAAGGTGGGCGTAGCGCGGCGTGGCGAACCCGAGCGCACGCTGAAGGGCGATGTGCTTGGGCGTGTTCATCAGGTGCTCCTGTCCGCGCAGCAC
>CAZWWW010000262.1:0-5127 GCA_964637715.1 uncultured Phycisphaeraceae bacterium
CTGCGTTTTCAAACGCTACAGGAACCGCAAAATGTAACCGCGTGAGGTATACCTACGGGGATCCCGATCCCGGCCCCGCAAGGGGTAGCGGTGCGTACCTTTCACATCGGGCGCGGGAATCGCGTTTGAACATGCCCCGGATGCAACCGCGCAACGGCACAACGACGGGACCCGGAGCGGGGCGGAGTCTGGACCGCGGTTCAGGAGTGGGCACCAGCCGATCCCGCCCGGTCACGCACAATCCGTGTTCCGGCTCGTCAGACTCGGCGACTGCGTCCGCTCAAGCCTCAGATCGAACAAGCCCCGCACCGCTAATTCGTCGTCGCCCGGGTTTCATCGGACCGCCGTGTCCAGTCTTTGACGGACCATTACCAGGTTTGTCCGCAAGAAATGCGTCATCCGCGACATATAGAGGCGTTGGGGCAAAGTTCGTTCTCGCGGAGCGCCTCAGGTCGGCTCCACCCACGGCAAAGGGTGAGGCGGGGACGGATCACCACACGAACCCTGCGCTGCTGTAGCGATTTCGAGATGGATCAGCCGGCGGCGTACCGGTACAACGCGACCGGGCCGGCGATTGGGCTTGTTGACCCGCATATTATATGGGCCACCCACTTTTGAGGAGGAAAGCACCATGACAACGGGAGCACGCACGCGGCTATTCGTACCGATTATTCTCGTCGCAGTCCTGACACCGAACGTTCGGGCCACGTTCCACCTGATGCAGATTGAGCAGGTCATTGCGGGCGTGAACGGGGATACCACGGCGCAGGCGATACAGCTTCGCATGCGGGCCAACTTTCAAAACCTTTTGGGCGGGGCACGGGTGAGGGTGTGGGATGCCGCCGGAATGAACCCGATTGTCGTCAGCGATCCTGCGATGAACGTCCTTGGGCAGAGTCTGGGCATGACCGTACTGCTGGCCACCCCCGGCTTTTCTGCGGTGACCACGCCGGCGGCGGTGCCGGATTTTGTTATGACCGCACCGATCCCACCGTCTTATCTTGCAGCCGGATCACTCACCTTTGAGAACAACACCGGTGCGTTGATCTACTGGCGCCTGAGTTGGGGCGGGGCCTCATATACCGGCCCGGGAAACGGCGAGCTAACCAACGACGCCGACGGCAACTTCAATCCGCCGTTTGCCGGACCGCTGCCGTCAACCGGTCTGCAAGCCCTTCAGTTTCAGGGGACAGCGTCGGCCATGAGCACCGACAACGCGGCGGATTATGCTCTGACGCCTGGAGCGGCTACGTTCATTAACAATAACGGCCAGGTTATTCTGGTAGATCCGCCACCCATCCCCGGTGCGTGCTGCGATGCGGTGCGCAGGGTTTGTTCGGAGGGCGTCACGCAACAGGACTGCGAAGCACAGGGGGGGACGTTCGGCGGGGAAAACTCCGCGTGCCTCGATTTCGCCAAACCGTGCGTGACGGCGTCGATCGGTCTCGAACCCGTTGCGACGGGATTGATCTCACCGGTTTCCGTCACCCACGCGAACGACGGGTCCGGGCGGTTGTTCATTGTCGATCAAGGCGGTTTCATCCGCGTCGTGGACGCTGCCGGCAATCTTCTGGCCACTCCGTTTCTCGATCTGACCTCGAAGATCGTGCCCTTGGACGCCGGGTTCGATGAGCGCGGGGTACTCGGTCTGGCGTTTCATCCTGATTTCGCGACTAACGGCCGGTTTTTCGTGCGCTACAGCGCACCGCGAACCGTGCCGCCCGATCCCTCCGAACCGTGCGCCGGAACGCCTCGTGGCTGCCACCGCGAGGTGCTTGCGGAATACGCCGTGTCCGCTGGGGATCCGAACGTAGCGGACGCCGCCTCGGAGACCATCCTGTTCAGCATCGACGAGCCGCAGTTCAACCACGACGCCGGACACGTTGCGTTCGGCCCGGATGGCCTGTTGTACTTTACGCTCGGTGACGGCGGGGGTGCGAATGACGGGCTGGCGGACGTGCCGCCGTCGCACGGTCCGATTGGGAACGGTCAGAATATCGAAACGGCACTGGGCGCCATGTTGCGAATCGATGTCGACAGTCAACCCGATCCGGGACTGGCCTACGCCATTCCCGCGGACAATCCGTTTGTCGGTATCGCCGGTTTGGACGAAATCTACGCCTACGGACTGCGCAACCCATTCTCGTTTTCCTTTGACGACGGACCCGGCGGCACGAACGACCTCTATGTAGCAGACGTGGGGCAAGCTTTATTCGAAGAAGTAGACGTCGTCGTCAAGGGTGGGAACTACGGGTGGGTGCTCCGCGAGGGGTTGCACTGTTTTGATCCGCTTGATCCGACGAACCCGCCCGACATTTGCACGCCGGTCGGCGCCGGTGGCGAGCCGCTGATCGATCCGGTAAGCGAGTATTCCCACGCCCGGGGCGGGTTGAGCGTCATCGGCGGATTCGTCTACCGCGGCGCGGCGATCCCCACGCTCACAGGTCGATACCTGTATGGTGATTTCAGTGCGGACTTCGGACCAAGCGGGCGTCTTTATTACTTTGACACGACGGGGCCGGATGCGTTCATACGTCACGAGTTCCATATCACACCCAACGACGACCCGCTGGGTCTCTTCGTTAAAGGATTCGGCGAGGACGAGGACGGCGAGGTTTATGTCTGTGCGTCGAACGAGCTCGCCCCAACGGGTTCGACCGGGGTTATTCTGAGAATCGTGGCACCAACGGCCGGTGCTCCAAACCGGGACGCCTCGCGCTACGTCACAATCATCCCGCCTCAATCGCCGGATCCGATCGGGCTGGCGGTCACCTGCGTCGGAGGGAGCACCAAGCTGGTCGGTCCGCCCTCCGGTAATCCAGACAACATTGCGCTCTTGGTGGACGACCCTCTCGATGCGGCCTTTCTAACATCTGCGGAATGGGGTGCCGCCGTTCATGTTACCGGAATGGGTGTTGACATCGCCCCCGATTCCGATTACAGTGTCCATGTTAATGTTGGGTCGGTAGGATCAACAACACTGTCAAATGGTGTTTTGACCCGCACGGCGGTGTTTGGCGACGTGACGGGCACCGGCGGCGGTCCACCGGATGGGAGCGCAAACTTCGTCGACATCAACGGCACGGTTCTCGCGTTTCAAGAGTCGGTGCTGGCGCCGCCGCTTTATCGCGCCGACGTAATCGGTTCTTCGGTTTGTGGACCTAATGGCACGGTTAATTTTCAAGACATCAGCACCGTGGTGGGAGCGTTTCAAGAGGCGCCGAACGCGTGCGCCGGACCGTGCCCCTAGCGATCCGTTTAGACACGGGCAGACAATGAATCACTGAGGACCGCCGGTCCGACCGCCTCGAACTTTGCGAAGCGGTCGGGTCGGCGGTTTTCTTGTCTGTTGGAAGGGATGACTTCGCCGGTAGCTGTTTAGAGCAAGCTCTATTTTTGTGTAGCGGTCGAATCATCGTTCCATCCGGCGAATCGACTCGATACGGCGATACACAATGACGGATATTGCTGTAACTGGCGGTGTTCGAGCGCGGAACGACCTGGGCCATGCTTCTTGTGGACAGGGTCGCAGCGCCCGGGGTCATTGCGACTACCGCAAACTTGTAATTGTGACGAAATCGCGTCCAGCCTGATTGTATGTCTGGGCATCAGAGAATGTTGGAAGGGAGAGCTGAAGTATGAATACGCGCGGACCGATTTCAGTATTTCTGGTCGCTGTTTTCTCGTTGTGCTTGCTGCAGGGACCTGCGCTCGGTTCCGATCCGGGTGTCATGCCCCACGTTGGTCCGTCGGGGCATTGGCCCAGAGATTTTGAAGCCTCTTCATCGCCATCAGGCGAGTCAACCGCCGCCGCCAACGGAACCGACGTGCCGCTTGGCGGCACCAACGAACCGGCGTTGGCCATCAACCCGAACAACAACCAAAATGTGTTCATGTCATCTTTGTTTCGGTCTCGAACCAGCACGGACGGCGGCGTGAGCTGGACGCCTGGACTGTTCAACATTGTTCCATCCGGGTATGGGCGGGACGGCGATCCAACGATCGCGTTCGCCACCAGGGGACGCATGTTCTATGTTTATCAGGGGTTTCTCAACAACGGCGGGGCCGACGAGTTCATCAGCGAAATGAACCCCACGACCGGAGCACAGATGGCCGGACCTTTCAAGATTTCGGTATCGGGAATGTCGGGTGGATCAAATGACAAACCCTGGTTGGCCATCGATCGCTCGCCCACGAGTCCGTTTCAGGATCGTATATATGTAGTTTGGACCGAGTTTCCCACGTCCAGTCCGGAGCGGGTGCTCACCGCCCATTCCGTTGATGACGGGGTAACTTGGTCTGCCCCGCTACAACTCTCGGTCCCGGCGGAGGGGTTCGCGTGGCCCCCGCACATAGCGACCGCGCCGAACGGCGACGTGTACATCAGCTACCACTCGCAACCCGGTTTTATTTGTAACCCCGATGGCGTGAGCGGGAACGTCGTCGTCGTCAGGTCGACCGACGGGGGTGTGAGTTATCCGCAGAAAACACAGGCGTTTGGACCCGGTAAGGCGGACGTGACCTACAACGTCCAGGAGTGCCCTGAGGGTAAGATACCCGGAACCCAGTTCTGGCTGCAGGGCTCGGGTCAGGCGTGGGTGCTTCCTGATCCGGATTTTCCGGGGCAGGTGTATGTTGTCGCCAACGACGATCCGAACGACATTCCGGGCTTTCGTGACGACGCGAACGTATACATAGCCCGATCGTTGGATTTCGGGCAGACGTGGAGCGCGCCGATTCGTGTCGACGATGGACCGGGCGAAACATTCCAGGTCATGCCGACCGCGGCGATCGATGAGGTCACCGGCTGTATCGTCGTCATGTGGTACGACAACCGCGCAGGGGCCGTCAATACGAGCGGACGATTCCTGCTGGATGTGTTTTACTCGGTGAGTAGCGATCGCGGGCTGACGTTCGCCCCTTCCGTTCAACTCAACGATGCGCCGTTTAATCCCGATCTTGGGGCACCGGTCCGCTTCAGCGGTCCGCCCCCCACGACGCGTATTGGCGAGTACATCGGGGTGGCTGTCAACAACGGCGACATGCACGCGGTGTGGTGCGGCAACGACTCCGGTCAACAAACCATTACCGACTCGCAGGTCAACCTTTGCAGCGCGGGCGGGTCGT
>CAZWWW010000263.1:0-5095 GCA_964637715.1 uncultured Phycisphaeraceae bacterium
ACCGGGGCGCTTCAGCTTCAACGTCGCTACGGGGAAAAACGGCGGCGGGCGGTGCGAGGCGTGCGAGGGTAACGGCAGTAACCGAATGGAAATGGAGTTCCTTGCGGACGTGTGGGTCACGTGCCCGGTTTGCCAGGGTCGGCGCTTCAGTCGTGAAACCTTACAGATTACCTACAAGGGAAAGAGCATCGCCGACGTGCTGGAAATGGACGTTCAGCAGGCGCTGACCCACTTCGAAGCCGTGCCCAAGATCGCGGGCATGCTCAAGACCCTGCACAACGTCGGGCTCGATTATCTCAAGCTCGGGCAATCGTCGACCACGCTCTCTGGCGGCGAGGCGCAGCGCATCAAACTTGCGCGGGAACTCGTCAAACGCTCGACCGGGCGCACGCTCTATCTGCTCGATGAGCCGACAACGGGCCTGCACTTTGCAGACATCAAGCGACTGCTCGAAGTGCTGCACGGGTTTGTGGACGCGAGTAACACCGTGCTCGTTATCGAACATAATCTCGACGTGATCAAGACGGCTGACTGGGTGATCGATCTGGGACCGGAAGGAGGGGCCGAGGGTGGTCTTATCGTCGCAGAGGGTACCCCCGAGCACGTGTCGAAAGTCGCTGGTTCCGCCACCGGTGCGGCGCTTCGTGGTGTGTTGAGCACGGGCGCATTAGATAACAAAGACGGCAAGACAACCAAGCCTCGCTCAGGGCGAAGTCGGCGTTCCACGGGGTCCAACGGTCGCACGCGAACGGCGGAGGTGGTCTCCGTCGTTGGTGCGCGGCAAAACAACCTCAAGAATATCAACGTGGAGATTCCGCGCGGTCAAACGACCGTATGCTGCGGACCGAGCGGCAGCGGCAAGAGCAGCTTTGCGATAGAGACGGTCTACGCGGAAGGTCAGCGGCGGTACGTAGAATCGCTCAGTTCCTACGCCCGTCAATTCCTCGGTCGTTTGCAACCGCCGAAGGTCGATCACGTGTACGGATTGTCGCCGTCGATCAGTATCGAGCAGCGGAATACGAGTAAATCGCCGCGCTCGACGGTTGGCACGGTGACGGAGGTTTATGACTACATGCGTGTGCTGTGGGCGCGCGTCGGTCAGCCCTATTGTCCCAGGTGCCGGGTCCCGGTGGGCACGCAATCGGCGCAGGAGATCGTCGAGCGGCTGATGGGGATGGGTGAGGGTGTGCGTCTGTTCCTGCTTGCCCCGGTGGAGCCCGCGGCTCACGAGTCGTACGAGGAGTTGTTCCGCCGCGAGCGGGCGAACGGCTTCGCCCGGGTTCGTGTCGATGGTGTGATCCACACGCTGGATGAATCCATCGACATTGCCGCCAAGCGGCGTCACAAAGTGGAGTTGGTGGTCGATCGGGTGATCGTCAGGCGATCGCAACGCTCGCGCATCACCGACAGCGTCGAGCAAGCGCTGGCGGTGGGACGCGGCGTGATGATCACGCACGTTGCCGACGAACAGACAAAATCCCGCCCGTCCGACGGCAGGGTCTCGCGCGGCACGAAGCGATCACGTTTGTCGCGTGACCTGCGCTTTTCGCAGCACCGTTCGTGCGCTCAGTGTGGTCGGGGGTACAGCGAGCTGACGCCCCATCATTTTTCGTTTAACAGCCGCCTCGGTTGGTGTGAATCGTGCGAAGGGTTGGGCACGCAGCAGGGTGCCAGCCCGGACGCGATCGTCGTGCACCCCACGCGGTCGATCGTTGACGGTGCGCTGGCCGGTTGGGAGCATGTCGAGCCGGGCTTCGCGCTGTACTCGTTCGCGGTCGCCCTGGCGCGGCATCTGGGTTTCGATCCAAACACGCCCTGGAACGAACTGACCGACACGCAGCAAATCGGCATCCTGCAGGGTTGCGGCGACGACTGGATCTCCGTCGATGAGGGTCCGGAACGCAAAGAGAGCGAGGCGCCCGTACGCTCGAGCAAGCGTATTCCGCCGGGGATGCGTTTCAAATGGCGCGGTTTTTTCCCGGCCATCGCCCGGGCGACGCGCGTGAGCTGGCAGCATAGAAAACGATTGGAAGAACTCGTCACCGAGGTGCCTTGTGAGGCGTGTGCCGGTGGTCGCCTGGCTCCCGCGCCGTCGTCGGCGCGCGTAGGCGAAGCCACCATTAACGACGTCTGCCGCATGACGCTTGGTCGCGCACTCGTCTGGTTTGACGGGTTGAAACTACCTGCGCGGGAAAAGAAAATCGCCGGGGAGTTGTTGCACGAGATCAGATCACGGCTTTCTTTCCTTGTCGACGTGGGGCTGGATTATGTCACGCTTCATCGGACCGCGGCCACGCTGTCCGGCGGGGAGGCACAGCGCATTCAGCTCGCCTCGCAGATCGGCACGGGACTCACCGGTGTGCTCTATGTGCTGGACGAGCCTACGATCGGACTGCACGCCCGGGACAACGACCGCCTCATTCAGGCCCTGCGCCGCCTGCGCGACCTGGGCAACACGTTGCTTGTTGTCGAACACGACCGCGAGATGATCGAGTCGTCCGACCACATTCTGGACTTCGGTCCCGGCGCGGGCGCCCTCGGTGGTGAAGTCACCGCCGCCGGTACGCCCGGGCGCATTCGATCCCACCGACGGTCGTTGACAGGCAAATACCTCTCCAACCGGGAAGTCATACCGGTACCGGCCAACCGAAGACCGATACCGGCTATTGAACCGAGGACAGATCTGGTTGACGAGCAAGTGGTTGCGTTCGCAACGCCTCGCTCGCACCGAGGGGGGCATGCGCGGACAGCGCCGACGCGACGTACCGTAAACTGGCTCACCGTCCATGGCGCACGCGAACACAATCTCAAGGAAATCGACGCCGCGTTCCCCCTGGGTCGCTTCACGTGTGTCACCGGCGTATCGGGCAGCGGCAAAAGCACGCTGGTTTCGTCGATTCTCTACAACGCCCTCGCGGTGCGGCTGCATCGGGCGCGGCTCGTACCGGGCGGACACGAACGCATCACCGGGCTTGAGTACGTGGACAAAGTCATCAACGTGGACGCATCGCCCATCGGCAACACCCCAACGAGCAACCCGGCTACCTATACCGGCGTGTTCGATTCGATCCGCAACCTCTTCGCCCGACTCCCGCTGAGCAAAATGCGGGGGTATGGTCCCAACCGCTTCAGCTTCAATCGCGCGGGCGGGCGCTGTGAGGCGTGTCAGGGTATGGGGCAGCGCTGTATAGAGATGCACTTTCTCCCCGACGTTTGGGTTGAGTGCGAAACTTGCGGGGGGCGGCGGTTCACGGAGGAAACGCTGGAGGTTCAATACCGGGGCAAGAGCATTGCGGACGTGCTGGCTTTACCCTGTGAGCAGGCCCTGGCGCTGTTCGATAACATTCCGCGCATTCGGCGCATGCTTGAAACGCTGGACGACGTAGGTCTCGATTACCTCGAGCTCGGTCAATCAGCGACTACGCTCTCGGGAGGAGAAGCCCAGCGGGTGAAGCTGGCGGCGGAACTGGGGCGACCCTCGACCGGCAAGACGCTGTATATCCTGGATGAACCGACGACGGGGTTGCATTTTGACGACCTTAAGAAGCTGCTCGGTGTTTTGCACCGGCTCGTCGATCTGGGCAACACGGTCGTCTGCATCGAGCACAACCTCGATCTCATCAAGACGGCTGACTGGGTGATCGACCTTGGACCCGAAGCCGGTGCGGCGGGCGGGACGATTGTAGCCTCCGGTCCGCCCGAGCGCATTGTGCGCGTGGCGGGATCGCGAACCGGTACGGTGCTCAAGCCGATCCTCGAAGCGGGTCCGGTTCTTGAACGAGCTCTGTTCGATCCTCGAAAAAAGAAGAAAACGCAAAAGACGCCGCCGGCGGCGCCTGTCGAGGTTGACGACGATGTGAAGATGCCCTGGCAGCGCGACGGTAAACGCTGGCACACGGTCGACCACGTTGACCGCGAAGGCAAGCCTGTCGCCTGGGACGGTCAAACACTGCTGTGGATGGTCGAAACGATCGAACAGCTCGGCTCGTTCGCCCCGACGGATTGGTGCGAGCGGGCTCGTATCGAGATCAAAGCGCCCGGTGCTGGGGCGTGGTTTGCGCATCTGCGTACCGGCGGACATGACCTGTTCGAGGTGGCGTTGCGCGTTCCGCAGGGTTCGTTTACCGCGACGAAGCTGAGGCTCCGCCTCAAGATCAAAACGCTCGATCAACGCGGCGACCTCCCCGTCTACGGCCAATGGGATCGCGTGCGCGTGCGCCGCCACAATACGGAGTGGGATGAGATAACGCTCCACCTCCGCGATTTCGATGATGTGAACAAGCGCGTGTTTCGTACGTGGCTTAAAGAAGCGGCGGATGCATACTTCGCCCAACTTGAACGAACCGCGTCCGCACCCGATGAGTCCAAGCCCTGGGAGGCGGACGGGGAGGGATGGCATGTGTCGCAGCGGTCGATCAATCGACGCGGGGCGGTTGCCTGGCAACCGGCGACGTTGATGGCCATCATCGGGCGGTTCAAGTCGCTCGATCCGAACCTGACGCTGAACTGGTCGGGGCAAACGGCGGTCCGATTCACGGCATCGGGCGAAACGAACCCGGCGGGGAAAATCGTCACCAACCTGGCCCGTGGGCTGCGGGTCGAACTGCGTGCGCCGCGCGGGGAACTCACGCCGGTACTGGTTGATCGCCTTGGCGAGGATAGTGTCATCAAGCGGCACCCGTCCTACGATCGTGTGGTCTTTTGGGTAACGGCGCTTGAGCAAATCAACCTCAAGCAGCTTCGTGATGTCTGGGCGTCGTGCCGGACGGCGAATACCGATGAGAGGCTTCGGTCCGCATGAGCACTGCGTTGATTCCAAATCGGGCTTTGTTCGACTTCGAGTTCCCGCTGCGCTACCGGGAACCCACGCCGCGCATTACCGGTGCGCTGAGCGATTGGACCGACGCAGAGTTGCTTCCCGCGTTGGGGGCACTGGACAACGCCGTCGATTTTGGCCGGGTCTGGGCGTGCTGGAATGAAACGGGGATCGCCGTGGCGTGCCGCGTCGAGGGCAAACACCGCGCCCTCCGATGCGACCCCGTTCAGTTCTGGAAAGGCGACAACCTCAGGCTCTGTACGGACATGCGCGACACGC
>CAZWWW010000264.1:0-5085 GCA_964637715.1 uncultured Phycisphaeraceae bacterium
GTCACGATACAGGTGTTCACGACCACTCCGTCCGTGGCCGCGCGATCCATCGCGCGGTCGGCATTGGCTTTGAGGTTGATCGGCTTGGTTCCGCGAAAGACGCCGTCGGCGGTCAGCAGGACCGTACACTGTGAGTCGACAATGCGGTCGGCCAATGAGTCGGGGCTGAATCCACCAAACACGATCGAATGAACGGCGCCAATGCGGGCGCAGGCGAGCATGGCAATGGCGAGCTCCGGGATCATGGGGATATAGATCGAAACGCGATCGCCTTTGCCCACGCCAAATCCCTTTAACACATTGGCACATCGACACACCTGTTCGTGCAGCGCCCGATAGGTCAGGGACGTGGATTCTCCGGGCTCGTTTCCTTCCCAAATGATGGCCGTGCGGTCACCGTGTGCGGCGAGGTGGCGATCCAATGCGTTGTAGGAAACATTCGTCGTTCCGCCGACAAAAAACTTGATGGAAATGGTGTTAGTGAAATCGAACGCACGCACCTTGCTCCAGGTATTCTTCCAATAAAACTCCTTGGCCATATCCGCCCAAAAACCGTCTGGATTGTCGATCGAACGTTTGTACAGGCGACGGTATTCCTCCATGGATGTAACATGTGCCTTGTCGGCAAATGGCTTCGGTGGTTCAAACACTCGATCAGTTGTCATGGTTCGGGCTCCTGCATGGTCCTGCTTCGAGGGCGCCTATCCCGTTCAATCGGGAACGATCACTACGTAGCGCGTGTTCGTTCACTCCGCACGACACGGGTTCGGCGGCCTGTTTTCGGTACGCTACAGCATTGTCTGTTATTGTGTTTTAGCTTTTCGAGTCGAAATACCGCATGAAACGGCGACTAAACCGCTACACAATAATAGAGCTTGCTCTATCCTAATCGCACAGTCAACGGTCGGCCACACGAGAT
This sequence comes from uncultured Phycisphaeraceae bacterium, assembly GCA_964637715.1. GTDB lineage: Bacteria > Planctomycetota > Phycisphaerae > UBA1845 > UBA1845 > CAZWWW01. The sequence goes on from CAZWWW010000264.1 coordinate 920, forward strand.
AGCGGACGACCGGCGCCCTGCTTTTTCATCAGGTCGACAAGGCGCGCGACGGTGCGTTCCGTTGCGCCCTGATGGGCAACAAGCACTTCGCGTGCCCTTCGGCCCATCAACGATCGTTCCGCGTCATCCGCCAGCAAAGCCGCGACTTGACGGGCCAATTCTCCGGCGGACTGCACCACACGAAGCGCTTGACCATCCTGAAACGCGCGAACGGGTGCGCGAAAATTGTCCGTGTAGGGTCCAACGACCAGGGGTTTAGCCAGGGCCGCAACTTCCATCGGATCGGACCCGCCTAGGGGAACCAGCGAACGCCCGACAAACACGACGTCGGCGCGGGCGTAGAACGTTCGTAGTTCGCCCATCGTGTCACCGAGGATAACCGGCGGTGTGCGACCATCGCGGCGCTCCGCCGGCGTACCGTCCGGGTGTGTACTGCGCCGGACACAACGGTAGCCCCGCTGTTCAATCAACAAAGCCACTTCGTCAAAACGCTCGGGCTTGCGCGGAACAATCACCAACCGGGGGACGGTAGCGCCCTGGGGCGGGTTCGGATCCACCCCGCACCCGACCGCGTTGGGGCTCGCGCTCGCACACGTGATCGCATCATAGGCGTCAAGCAAAAGCGCCTCTTCTCCGGGACCGGTGCTTCCGCAGACCCAGATGGAGTCCGTCCGCGCGATGCCCAACGCTTCGGTCAGTGCTGTAGAAGAAGGGGGCGGTTTCCCGCCGCCGGCGGAGTCCCATTTGAGCGATGAAGTGACTTCGACGCGATCCGGGCGCACGCCGAGACGGCGAAACCGCTGCGCGATATCCTCATCCTGCGCTCCAACCCAGGATAAACTCGAGAACATGGGGCGCACGAGCGAGCCGAATCGCGCGAACCGCCGCGCGCTGTGTTCCGTCAATCGCCCGTTGACCACGGCTACAGGAACCCCGCGCAGCGTCGCCCGCCGCACGAGGTTGTACCAGACTTCCAATTCCATCAGCACGATCAGGCTCGGCTGAACCCGATCGAGCGCGCGCTCCACCGCGAGGCTGAAGTCGAGTGGAAACCGAAAGACGTTTGCCCGACCAAAGAGGCTGACCGCCCGCGCAAAACCGGTATCGGTCGTCGTCGACACAACAATGTCGCACCCCGGTATGCGTTCGCGTAACATCTCAATCATCAGCGGCGTCGCGTTGACCTCACCCAGCGAAACGGCGTGAACCCAGATGCGCGGCGTGTCCGCTTGCGAGACGGGGACGCCCCCAAACCGCTCACGCCACCCCGTACGGTTCTTTCCCTGTACGATCGCCTGATACAACGCGACGGGCAGATAAAGCAGTCCGGTTACCAGATAGATCAGGTCCGCAAGCCAGCGCATGATCGGAGAATCGTAGTCGTGCCCTAAAGAGGCGGCAACCGCAACGCCATGATGGCAGCCGGTTCTCTGCGTAGGCAACGTTTGAACCGCTGGATCATCCGGCACACCGATTCGTCACAGCGACACGCGCTAACAGGTACTCCGTAGGATCGCGGTGTTTGGCCTGACACCGCGAGCGCGTACACTGCCTGTATGAACCAGCCGGCTACGCAAACGCGGAACCTCCCTTACCTGACCGCTGAAGATCCCGGCGTAGGGGGCACCCTGAAAAAATGCAACGAGGATTTCGTGGTTGACGAGCTGCCGCGCTACGCCGCATCCGGTGAGGGCACGCACACCTATTTGTGGATCGAGAAAAGAGGCGTCACGACCTTGGACGCCATCTATCTCATCGCCGATGCACTCGGCAAGCACCCGCGCGATGTGGGCTATGCGGGTATGAAAGATGCGCATGGCGTTACGCGCCAGTGGGTCAGCATCGAACACGTCGATCCGGCGCGTATCGAAGCGCTCAACCTTAACCGCATCCGCATTCTGTCTGTGACGCGCCATACCAATAAGATCAAACTTGGCCACTTATCCGGCAATCGATTCGACATCCGTATCCGCCACGCAGGTCCCGGTGCGCGCGATCAGGCCGCGCAGATCATGGCCGAGCTCGAACGCCGTGGTGTGCCGAATTACTTCGGACCGCAGCGATTTGGAACACGGGGCGATAATGCCGCCATCGGTCGCGCGGTCCTGCGCGGCAACTATGACGAGGCCGTCGCGCTGGTGCTCGGTCGACCCACGGATCGGGACACTGGAACCGCGCGGTCCGCACGCGAGCGCTTCGATGCCGGTGACCTTCAGGGCTCGATCGATTTATGGGGGCGCGGTTTTCGCACGCAGTCAAGACTCGGGCGTGCCTTGATGCGCGAGCGTGGCCATGCGAAGCGCGCCTGGCGAACCATACCCCATACGGTGCGCAAGCTGTACGTGTCCGCGGTCCAGAGCGAGCTGTTCAACCGCGTACTTGCCGAGCGCATTGCGCACATCGACGGAATCGAGCAGGGTGACATAGCCATGAAGCACGCAAACGGAGCCTGCTTTGCGGTGGAAGATGCAGATACGGAACGGCCACGCTGCGCCACGTTTGAGATATCCCCGACGGGTCCCCTGTTTGGACGACTCATGAAGATTCCGACCGGGCGTCCCGCGGACATCGAACAACGCGTTCTGGAGACATCCGGGTTCGCCCGAGAGGAGATTCGTGCGTTGGACGGTTCCAGACTCGACGGGGCGCGCCGGGCACTTCGCGTTCCCATGGGCGACCCCTCGATCAACGAGGGCGCTGATGAACGGGGCCCCTTTCTGCGCGTATCCTTCACCCTACCGGCCGGCGCGTACGCCACGACCTTGCTGCGCGAAGTGTGCAAGAACGATGCGCCGTAAAGACGCGCCCCTTGCCGAGCTGCGAAGCGCCTTGTACGATTCTTGCTGCTCGGGGACCGGGCGAGGTTCCCGAATCGTCATGTGACCAATCAATCAATCAATGAAAGGAATGAACGATGCGCTGTGTCAGAATTGCTGCGATGTTCGGAATGATCCTGTTCATTACCGGCTGCCCGATAGCGCCCACAACGGGGGACAACACCGGAAACGGTGATGCTACGACCGGCGATGGAACCGGAATGACGGACAATGACACCGGCGGAACTACGACAGGCGACGCGGCTAACGGGAAAACGCTCTTTGAGACCAACTGCATGGTGTGCCATGCCGTCGACGCGTCAGGCGGCATCGGTCCGAACATTCAGGGCGAGGATTTCGACGACATTCGTCTCCATCCTGTTGAGGGACACGATGGTCACCCAACGTTCGATCTAACGGACGACGACGTACGCGATATCGAGGCTCATCTTGCAACGCTGGTTCCGTAGGGCGGCACGGCAAGCGTGTAACTATTTAAGATCGAACAGTCGGTTGTCGTCCTGAACACCGAACCACCCGAGCCCCAAACGGGCGGCGTCGGCCTCATACCAACCGCTCGACCAGACGAACGTGCGCGGGTGGGCGTCGATGTGTCCGTCGCACCACCCGGCGTTCGCCAGGGATCGATGCCTGAAGTGGATTGACGGGTCGGTGCGCAGGGTCGGGTATTCCGGATGAAACCGGGGCTCGGCAAAGCTGTACTCGATCAACGTTGATCCGGCAAAAGCGGCATCGGTGAACATGATGGTCTCGGCGGGGCGGGCGACACGATCGCGCAGTGCGCCCGTGCGGTCGTCGTCGATCGCAAACGTGCCGTCGGGACGTTCGTGCCCGAGTACGCCGATATATCTATTGTTGTACCCATAGCCCCCGTTGCCGCGCTCGAACCCGTTGCCCCCGAGTTCCATCGCGTGAAAACTCGGACACGCACGGATCGCCCCATCGGGACCGAGAAACGGAACCAAAGGCCCTCGTCGCCCGTCGAACGGATCGCTGACGCGGCTGCGGCGACCATGCCACCTGTCAAGATTGTCCAAAAAGTTCGCCGCGCCCGGCACGTACATCCCGCCCGACTGCTCCGCGTAGTACATGTTGCCCAGCATGAGTTGGTGCAGGTTCGATTTACACACAACCCCGCGTCCTTGTTCGCGCGCGGCGGACAGCCCGGGCAGCAACATCGAAACAAGCAAAGCGAGGATGCCCACGACAACGATCAATTCGATCAGCGTGAACGCGCACGACGCGCCGCAGGACCGGACCGGTGCGCGATGCGCCGGCGTTCTTTGCATCATACCTGAGCCCTCTCCTACCGGGGTCCGGTCATGCGTT
>CAZWWW010000265.1:0-5081 GCA_964637715.1 uncultured Phycisphaeraceae bacterium
TTTTTGGGGTGGCATGGGCAAGCAGCAGCTTGCCCGTGTTGTTCCGGGGGCCGTCACGGGCAAACAAGTTTGCCCATGCCACCCACAACGAACCCTAAGAATAAGCTGTGACGCTGCACTAGCGCAAGCTCTGTTTTTGTGTAGCGGTCGAATCACTGTTTCATCCAATAGGACGACTCGATTCGGCGATACACAATCTCAGAAAACGCTCTAACGCAAGCTACGATCTTGCGTATCGTTCGGGTTTTGATTCCGTGAGGTTTCCCCGACCGAACAATACGCAGGAACGGTAACGCCAAGGGAGTACGGGTATGGTTGTTTTTCCGCTCACAGCGAGAGAACGGGCTGCGGTTCGATCGGCGCAATGGATTGTGCCCACATTGTCGCTGGCTGTCATCTTATTTCTGGGATGGATGTCAGTCGCTGCGGCGGCAGTGTGAGCGTACCGGACGACTCGAATCCGAAGTTCTCGATGACGCGGCGCTCGCGCTCCGCGACTCGATGACGGTTTCGCGCGAACTCCACCCCAAAGGAACCCGTCAGCGAGAACGTCAGCGCAAAACACGTGATCGAGGTCCACACCAACACGCGGTGATCGGTCAGTAGAAGCAGCGCGAACGATGCCGCGCAGAGGGTGCCGAGCACGACGAACAGCGCCCCCCGCCATCGGGGTTGCTCCAGACGTCGCCACAGCGCGATCCGAATCGGAAGGAGCCATCCCACCAAGGCGGCCAGCAACCCCATCCCCAACATCGGGGCAGGCAGCGGAAAGGGCGTTTGCACGAAACGTTGCGACAACAGCCCGGCGATCGCCTCCGCCACGAGGAAACACCCCGGTACGTCACTGAGCACGCCACCACCGAATGCCACCTCGTGTCGATCCGCCGCGATGAACGGGCTTGAGTGGCGAAGGTCACCTACCAGGACGATTCGATGAACGACCAAGCCACGCAGCTCGTCCATCGAACACGTTAAGAGGCGCTCGTAGGGAACGGTTCGTGCGGACCATGCGTTGGGATCGCCCCTATCAAAGCGGACGGCTCCGACCAACGCACCGGGATTAAGGGCGTCTTTGGTCTGCGCGGATTTGAACGTGCGCGTCAGCGCCATGGCGTCACGCTCACGACGGTACAACCCGTGTCCCTTTGTATAAAGCAACGTCAGCGGTTCTGATCGCGTGGGCCAGTCCAGTTCCAGGCGTGCGTCGGGATGGAGCACGGCCGCGAGCGTGGTGAGCCACAACGTGGGAAGGGCGATCCCGTTTCGGCGCCTTACGGTTACTACGAATTCGCCGGGTCGGTGCGTCTGGTTGCGAATGTTAATCGCCCCATGCCGCAGCGTCTCACCCAGCAGGGATACCAATACCGGTGCGAGGCGCGGTCGACCTTGCTCATCGTAGGTGTCGCTGGCCAAAATGACCGGAATGCCCGCTCGCTCCGATTCAAGGATAGCCCTGGCGAGCGACTGATCCTGAGGTTGCGGAGACAAGAAATAGTAGTCAAATGTTACCGTACGCGGTCTTGCTTGCCTCAGGCGGTCGAGGAGCTGTGCATGCACACCGCGCCAGGAGCGTATGTCCGATCCCACACCCTGCAAGCCCGCCGCAGCCGCGTAGCCAACGACCGCATCCACACTGTTGTCGAACACGCCCGCAACCACAATCGCATCACGGCTGCCCCCGCCCCCCGCTTGACCGGCAAATCGTTCGGCGCGTGCCGCGTCGCTCAGCACCGGCGCGGACCAGGATACACCGCCCAACATCGCGGTGACAAACAGTGTCACCCCGACAGCCGCCACAAACGCGGCTGCAAAGGTCCAGCGCGATCGCGCCGCCGCCCCAATCGCCAAACGTTTGAACCGATAGGCGATCGAGAGCGGGCGCGTGTGGATTCGTCGACCGGCGCGAAAAGCGGCGATATCATCGGCCAACGCCCCGGCGGACTCGAGGCGCTGCGCCGGTTCCCACGCCAGGCAGCGCTCAAGCAGCACGCGAAGATCGCGCCCGCCCTTGGTCTCGTCGAGGCGCGGCAGCGTCGGCATTTCTTTTCGAATGCGTTCCAACAACGATTCGTGCGCGGACTTCTCCGGCGCGGGTTCGAGCGAATAAGGGTAGGCGCCGTCGGTCACGAGCTCATACAGCATGATCCCCAACGACCAGAGATCGCTCCGCGCGCCGATCGTTCCAGCCACCCCGCCCCACGCCTGCTCGGGCGACATGTACCGAAGCGTACCGATGACATCGCCGGCGTGGGTCAGTGTTCCCAGTGCCCAGCTACTGCGACCGGCTGCCTCCACGGAGCAGATCCCGAAATCGAGCACGTGCGATTGTCCTGCATCGTCTATGAGGATGTTTCGCGGTTTGAGGTCTCGATGCACGACACCGTGGGCGTGTGCCTGCGCGACGGTTCGACATACCTGCTCGAACACCCGCAGCTTTTCATCGAAAGAGACCGAATCCGATTTGATGTATTCATCGAAGTGGACGCCTTCGACGTAATCCATGATGAAATAGGACGCGTCGCCCGAGCCGCCCGCATCGAGGCACTTCACGATACCCGGTTCATCCAGATGCCTCAACACGGCGATCTCGCGCTCAAACCGGCCACGCTCCATCTCGCCGATCGAACTGAGCACCTTCAACGCTACCAGGCGGGGCGTCCCCACCAACCACCAGGCCTTGTACACCACACCGAAGCGCCCGCGCCCGATCTCTTTGACCACCCGGCAGTCCGGTACATCCGGAACAAGGAGCTGTCGACCGAGGTCGTCCAGATATCGGGCCCTACATCTCATACATCCAAGCAGGTGACGGTCGAGGGTCGCGCACGTATCGTCGGTCAGTTCGTCGCGGGCGTAGGCTCGCAAGGTGGTGGGATCGGGGCAACGATTCGGGACTCGGTCGCTCATGGTTAGTCTCTCCAACTACTACACATCGGCGCGAGCATCCCCTGAGGCTTACGGGAAGTTACGCTTAGTCGGGGCAATGTCGAAGAGGGGGCTGTTTGGGGGCCGTGGTTCTCTGGAGCCCAGTGCCCTTGTAGCGGTTGGAAAGAGCGGAATCAAGCCGGTAACGGGTGACATACGCGACGTCGGCAGCACCTCGATAAACGTCGTTCCGCAGACGAGAGACCGCCTGGTTCCTGACCCAGCCCCGTAATAGCAACGGCTTGTGCGCGGCGCGGACTGGTACGCACAGCGCTCGACTTGAGAAACCGTGGGGGGGTTATGCTTCCAGATCGAGGTGCAGGTCGCCACCGTCGTCCCGCGTAATGCCAGGCCTGTCCGAACGAAGATCATCCCCCTCTTCTTGTTCGGCGGATTCCTCCTGGGTAGCGCGCCCCTGACTGCCGGATCCCTCTGCATCGGTGAAAACAGCCGTGTCACCGTCCGCGGTGTCTACCGTGGCACTCGCCTCGTCGAGAGATTTGACCTGACGTTTCGCCAACTGGGTCTGGCCCGCACGGCGGGCGTCTCGCTGCTTGCCCACTTCGCGTGCCGTAAACCCGGCCTGAGCCGATGATACCGCGATGTCAGGGGGAATGTCCGCCATACGACGTCTCGCGTTCGATGCCCGTAGTCTGCCAAAAAGAATGTACGCAACGGGCTTGAAGCCCAAGTTTCCACCGGCAAGACTCCGGTGCCGCACGGGTCGTTCGAAATCTTTCAACAGACCGCCGCTAAGGGATACATCGGCGCGTCGCCGTTCAAACATGCAAAAAATGCTTTACGCAAGTGGTGTTCTTGGGTGCGTGATAGGATCGGCGGTCGTAAAACACGGTGGGGCAGGTCGTTTTTTCGCCTCAAGGCGGAAGGTTGGCCTGCCATGCGCGAGGCAGGTAAGCCCCCCGGGCGTGGAGCGCTTTCTGGTAATGTGTATCGCCGAATCGAGTCGTTTTACCGGATGAAACAGTGATTCAATCGCTACACAAGAATAGAGAATGCTCTAGCTCGTTCCTGTTGCATGGGTCGTGTTTTCGCTTGTGCGCGGGCGATCCGTGCGGAGCCAAAAAACGGGCGCGCAACGCCGCTAAGCGGCCTGGTGCAGCGTTTTCTGCGCAGACTTCGTCCACCGCTTGATGTTGAGGGCCATGAACTTGAACGTCACCGTTCGCGTTACGGCCGGGCTGCCGCGGGCGTGAAGACGGCCGCCGCCGTAAGGGCGATTGTATTCCGAGTTCGTCGCCTCGATCCCGCTACGAAGACGGTGCCCGTCCTTGAATTCCTTCGTCCGCTCACGCTGACGACGCGCCATGATCGCGCCAGCAGCCGGCGACCAACGCAGTGTCAGAGTGCCGGCACGATCGCTTGGCTGCGACTGCGGTGTCACTGTTGTGGTACGATCGTCTGGTCACGACTGGAGTGTCACGGTTGTGGCACGGTCGCTTGGCCGGGGCGGGCCTGCAGACGGGCGCCCCGAGGTCTGAGCCACGCCGCGCTTCCACAGACTTGGCGGAGGAGCCAATGATATAGCGTGTTGTTTCGCTCGATGCCGGCAAAGGAGCGAACCGGAATGGTGGCATCTCCCGGGTTCAGGAAAACGGATCGTGCATGATCTGCTGTCCGCAGTACATACACCTTGATCGGTTTCGCGGAATCGTTCGCTTACAGTTCGGGCATGCTACAGCCGGTTTGCGCACTTTGCCGTCGAGTTTCCCGTCGCTCAGATCGATGTCGTTGATACGATGGAGTAACTCCTCATCCGTAGTACCGAGCTTGTCGCGCAGGAGAGACCACATAGCCTCGCAGGCGAGGCTCATGCGCTCGATCCGATCTTGGACCTCGTCGGCGGATCGCTGTGAACTTCGCGCCGCACTCTTGGCCTCCGCCGCTTCGCAGGCGGCTACATAGCTCAGTCCCATGCCTGTACCGCCGTAGAATACGTTCATGATCGGGTCCTTTCGTTATTACACGCCCAAGGTCATGCTCGCCCGTTCTATATGAAACCGTGCAAGGGCAGCATTAGGGCAAGCCCTATTCTTGTGTTGCGGTCGAATCACTGTTTCGTCCGGCGGATCGACTCAATTCGACTAGAGCAGCGTCACAGCTTATTCTTAGGGTTCGTTGTGGGTGGCATGGGCAAA
>CAZWWW010000266.1:0-5018 GCA_964637715.1 uncultured Phycisphaeraceae bacterium
GGAACGCATCCACGAAATCGGGGTCGGCTTCTATGATCCTCGACAGCTCTTCGACGCCCTCAACATCATCTGATTCGACGGGATCGACGAAGGCGGTCTTGATCCGCGGGGCGAGACCCTGCTGTTGTACGGTTTTCATCGCCTGCGCGAGCATCAGGCCAATATGCGGGTCGTCCGGGTAGCGTGCTTGGGCACGTTGCAGATGGGCGACTGTTTCCGTCGGCGCGCCGCGCAGCCCGCAACACATCGCCAGGCTGATCATAGCCTGGCGGTGGTTCCGGTCGATATTGACCGCCTGTGTGAAGCGGAGTTCCGCCTCTTCGTACTGTTCGATCGAGGAGAGAAGCGTACCCAGTTGGAAATGATACTCCGCACATTCCGGATCGTGGCGAATCGCCTCTCGCAGCGCCCCAATGCCCGCGTCTCGATCGCCCATCGACCATAGTTGCAGCGCGTGCCGGATGCGGAACGTTGTATCGGTCGGATGGTCGCAGACCGCCTTGTTCATCACCGCAACGGCTTGATCCTGTTGACCCGAGGCGCGATAACACGTGGCCAACAGAGAAGCGAGCGACGAATCGCTGCATCCCGTTTCGATCGCCCGCCTGAAGTGGGCGGACGCTTCATCCAGACAACCGGCGTTGAGCAGGCATATACCGCGTCGTGTCGCCGCGGATGCTTCGGCTTTGGCCCTTAGGGGTTCGATCATGGTCGTAATGCCCGGTACACGGGGCGGTTCAACTGTTGTTGGGCTGTCGCATGGCATGAGATTGCTCGCTATTGGGGGCGCGGGTTCTTCATCGACCCTTGTATATCGGCTGGAGGGGATAGACTGGACACGGGTTTGTGCGGCAATTAGGCTCCGCGCGGTCTTCCGATAACATAGATAGCGTGTCACGGTGTCGTGTGTCGTCGTAGCGGAACCAATTTTCGCAAACCACGGTGATTATTCGACCGCCGTCCAACGAATAGCGCTTGCACCAGAGCTTCCCATGCTGGTTGACGCATTGCTCAAGACCGCCGAGACAGTGCCGCGTAAGGTGGCGGTGTCGGACGGCGTTCGCTCGCTGACCTATCGCCGGTTGGTACGCCTGGCGAACGTGCTGCGCGGTATCATTGACCGCCTGGACGATACCGGGCGCGTCGGCGTCATGTTGCCCGCGTCGACGGCGTTTCCGGCTACGCTGTTTGGAGCGCTCTGGGCGCGGCGGCGTGTGATTCCGCTTAATTTTTTGCTGAACCCCACCGAACTGGCGCACGTCGTGGAAGATGCCGGGATTGAGACTGTGCTCACCGTGCGCCACTTTGCCGAGCAGGTAGCCTCACTGCCGATAAGGGCTGTTTTTCTGGAAGATCTTTCACTGAAGCGGCGGATGCTGCTGGCGGGACTGCGTGGTGTTCCCACCGCTCCACGCGTGGACCCGGATGACACGGCGGTCATCCTTTATACGTCCGGTACGACGGCGGAACCCAAAGGGGTGGAGTTGACCTACGCCAACCTGTACAGCAACAGCGTTGATTCCTTGCACGTGCTGGGCATAACGGGAGACCATCAATTCCTAAACATACTCCCTCCGTTCCATGTGTTCGGATTAACGGGGTGTGTGCTGATTCCGATTGTTGTCGGTGCCGGTGTATTCGCCATACCCCGCTTCAGTCCGGTAGCGGTGGTGCGGGCGGTCCGTAATCGCGGCATCTCGCTCATGCTAGCTATTCCTAGCATGTACCGGGCGATTCTGGGAACCAAATCCGCGCGGCGCGAGGATTTTTCAGGCGTCACGCATGCGATTAGTGGAGGTGAACCGCTGCCGGAAAACGTTCGCACCGGGTTTGAGGAGCGGTTTGGTGTCGCGATTCGCGAGGGGTATGGTTTGACGGAGACGTCGCCTGTTCTTTGCGTTTGCACGCCGAACGCGCATCGCGTTGGGACGGTGGGGCGGCCAATTCGAAACGTCAACCTTCGGATTGTCGGTGAATCCGGAGTGGGGCTTCCCGTTGGCGGTGTGGGGGAGATTCTCGTCAAAGGGCCAGGCGTGATGAAGGGTTATTACCACAAGCCCGAGCAGACGCGTGCCGTGCTCAACGAGGATGGTTGGTTTGATACAGGAGACATGGGTCGCGTTGACGTTGAGGGTTTCTTGACGATTACGGGGCGGGCCAAGGATATGTTGATCGTCGGCGGCGAGAATGTCTTCGCCCGCGAGATCGAAGCCGTTCTCGAAACCCATCCCGGTGTGACCCAGGCGGCTGTGATCGGGGTCGCCGATGAGTCTCGCGGCGAGGTTCCGGTCGCCTTCGTTCTTCCACAGGCGGAGCAGGACGTCGACGGTCAGACCCTGCGTAACCACGTTAAGACCGCCCTGGCCGGGTATAAAGTGCCAAGACGTGTCATCATCAGCGATGATCTTCCGCTGGGACCGACCGGCAAGATACTCAAACGAAAACTGCGGGATATGCTTTGATCCGATGGGCGGGTGTTCTGAACGTTCGTCCCTCCGACGATGTCGTCGAGCGTTCGCTTGCAAGGCCCGAAGGGTTACTCCCCTGGTGGGCCGTCAAAAAGGATAGGCCGCTGGTTTTCGGTCAGTGTAGGCACCGGCGGAAAGCCGGTGCCGTGCGGGAGACCGGCTTTTTTATACGCAGTCTGTTAGGGGGCGTCGTGGATCAACGCGGTTTTGTACAACCACGCCGCCGCCTCGGATACGGTTCGCTTGTCCTCCGTTCGGTCTACCTGAAAATTGGCGCGCCGCATCGTGGCCACGTTGATGGCCCCGATAAGCGGTTCGAGCGCCGCAACGATCGCTTCATTCGCGCCGGCTTGCGGCGAGAGGAGCAGCACCGCGTCGTACGGCGGTATGGCGTTCCTGGGATCCTTCAAGACCACAAGGTCGAAGGCGGCGACACGCCCGTCGCTCGTGAACGCCGAGATGACATCCACCGCGCCGCTCACTACAGCCTCATACATGAACGTCGAATCATAGCTTATCTGGTCGGCAAAATGCAACCCATAGGCCTCTCGAATCGCCCGCCATTCCGGTCGACCGAAAAACTCGTAGTCTCCGCCGATCTTCATGCGCGGGGCGTACGGCGCTAAGTCGCCGATGGTTTCCACGCCGGTGTCCGCCTGACGGTCACGCCGCATCGCCAGTCCGTAGGCATTCTCGAATCCGAGCGCGCCCAAACATCGTATGCCGTGCGTACGTTTCAGCCAGCGCGTTACTTCTCGTAGCACATCGTGGGCGGACGCGAATCGTTTGCGCTTCATGTGGTTGGCCCAAATCGTTCCACTGTAATCCACATAGGCATCGATCTCACCGAGGCGAAGGGCGTCGAAGATAACCGTCGAGCCCAGGCTTTCCTTGATCTGCGCATCCATCCCCGCTTCTCGGAGCAGACGCACCATCAATTCGGACAGGATGTATTGCTCTGTAAACGTTTTCGCGCCGACCCAAATCGTGCGGTCGTTCTCGGCGCGTGCCGCTTTCGGCTGGCCCGTCGGCGTGCGCGACCGATACCACCGAACGCCCGAGGGCGCGATCATCCCCGCGGCGACAACGAACGCCAGCGCCAACGTGCAATGAATGCCCATCCGTGGTCTACGGTCTCGAACCGCGCGCTCGATGCCGCCGATGAGCAGATCGAGCAGCATCGCCAGCGCCGCAGACGCCGCGCAGCCGAACAACACCGCCGTCCAGTTACGTGTTTGCAAACCTCGAAAGATGTAATTACCCAGACATCGCTGGCCTACGGGCGTGGCGAGGGTGGCGATGCCCACCACCCACACCGTGGCGGTGCGTATCCCCGCGATGATGACCGGTGCGGCCAGGGGAAGCTCGATTTTCCAAAATATCTGGCGCGGCGTCATGCCCACGCCTAGAGCCGCTTCGAGGACCGCACCATCAACGCCAAGGATTCCGGTTACCGCGTTGCGCACGATCGGCAACATGCTATACAACGTAAGCGCAATGACGGTCGGATAAAAACCCAGCGCGGAAAACTCAACGGACGTATACCGCGCCAGCAGCGTGCTAATACCTGCCAGCAGGGGCACCATCAGGGCCAGCAGGGCCAGACTGGGGATGGTTTGAATCACACTTACGATGGTCAGGGTGGGGTAGCGAAGGCGCGGTCGCCGTACGACGAGCACCGACAGTGGGAGACTCAGCGATACGCCGAGGAGCAACGGAATCACGCTAATCATAAGGTGATTGGCGAGATTGCCCGGCAGAACGAGGATCTGTTCGTGGAGGTTATCCATTACCCGTGCGTATCCGTTCGGTGATTGGCCAGCGCTTCGAGCCGATCGGCCTGCCGTTTGGGCGTTTCCATGAGCCGGCGGACATAGTCGTCACCGGGATCGGTCATGAGATTGTGCGGCGTGCCGGTGCGCAGCATGAGGCCGTGGCGCATTACGGCGATGCGGTCGCCCATGAGCAGAGCTTCGGTCATGTCATGGGTGACCATGACCGTGGTCAGGGCGAGTTCGTCGTGCAGGCGGCGGTATTCGTCCTGAAGCGCATCTCGTGTAAGCGGATCGAGTGCGCCCAGTGGTTCGTCCATGAGCATGATCTTCGGTCGCGCCGCCAGGGCACGCGCGAGCCCTACGCGCTGTTGCTGACCGCCGGAGAGGTGTTCGGGAAGGCGGTCGCGGTAGTCGCGTGGCGGAAGGCTGATCATCTCAAGGAGCTCGTCGACGCGCATCCGGACGTCGGATTCCTCCCACGCCAACAGACGCGGTACGACGGCGACGTTATCCCCCACGGTCATGTGTGGAAACAGACCGACGCTTTGAAACACATAGCCGATGCGTCGACGCAACGCGATCGGATCACTCAGCGTAACGTCGTTGCCGTCGACCATGACGCGTCCGCCCGTTGGTTCGATAAGGCGGTTGATCATCTTGAGCGTTGTCGTTTTCCCGCAGCCCGACTCACCCAGCAGCACCAGGAGCTCACCCTGCGGCACTTGTAAATCGATCCCATTGACGGCCAACGTCTTGCCGTCATCGTATGATTTCC
>CAZWWW010000267.1:0-4989 GCA_964637715.1 uncultured Phycisphaeraceae bacterium
TGGCCCGCCCTACCCGAGTCGCAGCATGTTCTCCCGCCTAAACTGTCATGGACCCGGCGGGGGAAGTCAACTGACCGCAACGCGCGTGATGATGGGCGAAGCCTCGAACGTGGCGGGATCGATAAGCAAGGGCAGGAGAACCTCTCCGATAAACATCTCAGACAACCACCCGATGTGCCCGCCCGACACGCCGAGCCGGTTGAACGCCGGTGACCAGCGCACCTGCTTGAAGCGCTCGTACGCGATCCGATCTTCGAGCGAGGCGCCGGGGGGCAGGTTGAATCCGACCATCCCGGCTGCGGGCGTGTGCCGGCGATCGATCGTGCCGAACAGACGCGTGCCCAGCCCGAGTAACATACGATCGCGCTCGCTTACAAACGCAGTCCCCCGCGCGACAGCCGCGAGCGCCGGCGCGAGGTTGTAATCCGGTGAGAGCGCCGGCGCGATGAGCAAGAGGTTGTCTATGATGCGCCGCCCGCGCAGCGCTGCGCACACCAGCGCCGCCACCCCGCCGCCCCCGCTGTATCCGAGCAGATGAATGCGTGCGGATCGATGGTCGCGGCGAAACGCCAGGAGCCGCCGTGCGATACGCGCCGCCACGACGCGATTCCGCCGGAGCCACATCAGGTCGGTCCATATTTCGCCCACCAGACCGAATTGCCACGTACACACCACCGTGCCCATACTCAGTTTGAGCGAGCGGATCGCACGACGGATCATAAGCGGCGCGAACTGAAACCCGCCGACGCCGCCAAGCATAAACAGGACATCGCCGTCAAGCGGGCCGAGGGCTGCGGGAAGCCCCCATCGAGCGCGCTCCCCCGTCGACCGAACAATGACCCGATACCGATCCGCCAGCGCACCCATCAGCCATCATCCTACATTCCCGCCAGACAAAGAAACAACAACCAAAATCACACCAAGGTCGCCGCTGGGTCCGCAGGGCTTGAGCAAACGCTATTCTCGCGTGGCGGCGGCCGTGTGCAGTAAGCTTCATTCACTGGTTGTGTGCGATCCACGTTTTGACGCAGGGATTCAAGGCGGTCCGCCGCTACGATCGGATGGCCGGTGCTATCGAGCAAGCACTATCCATCCTGCGCCAATAGGTCGAAGACGTCCGACCGCGCCATGGGCTCAATGAAACGCGGTGTTGACATTCCCCATTCGAACCGGCAGACGCTCATCATCGCGCACCAGGAACAGGGCGAAAAGTTGCCCAAGCGGTAAGGAGTTACCGACACGTCACCGTCGAGTACGCCGTCCGCCAGGGAACCCAGCTTGTTTCGCGTGTGCTCGAGCACGGCATCGAAGTCACGCGCTACTGCCCCGTCACTTTGGTTCACGTAGCCGAGCTTGTCCGCTTGCGTTCGATGTACGACATAATGCTCGGATCGCTTCCCCTTTTCGACGGCGGCGTCCAGCGCTTCCAGGTCTTCAAAGCGAATCAAACCGCGCGGTCGATGCGCTTCGCGTGCGATGCGCTCGATCGAGGTCTTGTCGTCCGGTCCGTCCACGAGATGATAGCGCGATCGCAGCGGGACAAAGAACGCCGCGACCGGGCGAATCGGTCGGCCCGCCAGGGTCTTGCCGTGTTCCGCGAGCACGAGCAGGTAGGCGATGAGTTGCAAGGACAGCCCGTTGTAGACGCGCGAAAGATCGAGCCGCTTCTCCCGCGTGCGCTTGTAGTCGATCACCACACCAAGCCATTCGTCGCTCAACTCCGCAATATCGACGCGATCGACGTATCCGCGCAGCAACACGCGCCGGCCTTTGGGCGTATCAACCGCCAGCGCGGGAAGCGATCCGGGTTGGTTCATACCGAACGCAAGCTCGGCCCGACGGGGACGGGCGCGACCGGCTGAGCCCGTTGCACGCTGGGCCGCCAACACCCTCGCCAATTGCCGCGCCGACCGCCGCAGCACATAGGCGTTTCGCGCATCGGACACTCGGGCATCGTCCGGCAGGTGTGCGGCCACGCGCTCACAACTCTCGCTCAGTTTGTCCAGCAATTCCTCGTCGCTCATCGCGTGAAATCCGCCCTCTTGCGCGGCGGCGCTTCGAATGAACTCTTCGAGAATCGAGTGGTGCACCTGCCCCATATCAACCGGTTCGAGCCGGGCGTGCGCGCGCTCGCGCAGATCGAGCGTATACCGTGCGAAGTGCTGAAACGGACAGGCGGCAAAGGTCTCCAGCCGGGAGATACTCGTTCGCAGCGGCACCCCCAGCGCACGCTCTATCAGCGCGGGCGACAGGGTCGCGTCGTTTTTTTCCACCAGCGACAAGCGTGCACGCCGCCACACTTCATCGTTACGGAGTATCTGACGCGCCGTGGCATAGAGTTCATTCCAACGAGCGCGGACCACGGCGTCGTCTCGATGACGGTCGGGGCGCGTCCGCATGTCGTGGATCACGCGCTCACGAAGGTCACCCGTACAGAGTACGTCCCACGTCGTTCGCTGACGCCTTGAATTGCCGATTGCTTTCGGTGTCAACGCCGGACAGGCCTCCCGCAACGTTGTCAAAAACGGCGAGGGGCGCAGCGGTCTGCCGTCCTGGTCCGCGCCCGCGTACGTCACGACAACGGACGCCCGCGTCCGCGTCAAGGCGATGTAAAAGAGCATCGACTCGTCCGCCACGCGCTCGCGGGCGGGCGGGCCTATGCGCACGCCGCTGTCGGCCAGGAACACGCGGTCGTCGTCGTTGAGTATGGCGTCTTCCGTGGGACGCTGGGGGAACACGCCGTCGTTGCATCCGACGATCACTGCGGCTTTGATGGCCGGGTGTCGGCTGCGCTCGATGGATCCGACGAGCACCTGATCGACGGTCGGCGGAACGAGACCCAGCGTCAGACCTGACAAACCGGCATCAAGCACTTCGCCCAGTTCCGTCACGGTCAGCGGTGCGTCGGCGAGGGCGAAGGAAAGATCGTCGATCAATGAAAGAACGTCCGTCCAAAGCTGCTGGTGCTCTTCCGCCTGATCGAGATCGCCGTCGGCGATGGCCGTGTCGTACCACGTCTTTAGCGTAGTGCCCACGTCGAAGCGCTCAATCAACTGAATCAGCGCCCGCGACCACGCCGCCCCTGTAGGTGCGGGCTGCTGAATGGCAAAGCGAAGCCAGGGTTCGAGCAGGTCAAGCACGCGGGCGCGCGCGATATTGACACGATCGAGGCGCGCCACATCAGCCTTGTCCGGCTCCTCGTTTTGTCCGGCGAACGAAGATGACGTTCGGTAGCGCCATGGGGCGTCACGCCACGCTTCGACCCCATGAATCCCGTGGGCTATCAAATAGTTCTCGAGTTCGTCAGCATCCTCACGCGAGAGGGGAACCAGGTCTGTCTTGAGCAAGAGCCGCACCGAATCGAGGGCGAGCGAATCGACCGCCAGCGTTGGCGCCAGGCGAAGAAGCTCGACCAGGGGATGGTGGGCGACCGAACGGCGCCGATCGATGAAGAACGGTATACCGCGCGAGCGCAACGCGTCCGCAATGGCGTCGTGGTAGAGATCCAGATCACGAACGATGATGGCCAAATCGCGGTAACGGTAGGCGTCAGCAGGCGATTGCACCCATTGCACCAGACGCGATACCGCATAATCAACCTCGCTGCGGCGGTCGGGTAACTCAACGACCTCCACAGCGGCTTTGGTCGATTCCGACCGCTGGTTCTGGTCACCGGGTAGGATGAACAACGCGCGTTCGACGTCCGCGAGGACCGGTGCCGATGCGAATCTCGGCGGTGGGTCCGGGGTCAGCAGAAGGGGTGGATCGATCGAAAGCCCCGACGCCGTCAACCCGCGCGACAGATCAGCATAGGTCCGATGCACGCGCGCGAACAACCGTGCAGCCGCTAGCTGAGTCGCTGTCGATTCGCGGTCCTTCGTATCTTTGGCAGAAGACGCCGCCACGCCCGGGGTTGAATCCACCAGGCACGGATCAAACAAGGCGGTGATCTCGACCCGTGCAGCCAAACGGGCGAGCTCAATAAGCGTAAGACGCTCCTGCCCGCTGAAGGAAGCAAACCCGTCGACCCAGACCTCCGCACCGTGCAGCCAGGCGCATTGACCCAACACCGCGCGGGCCACCTGCAAGTACTGAGAGGGATCTAGGCGGGTCGTCCCGAGGTAGTCTCGATAGGCGGCGTAGAGCAACGCAATATCGTGAAGCTTGGCGCGCTGCGCGGGATCGGTCTGCACCGCGTCTTTGGCGGACGCGCCTGAGTGCGAATCGCCCGGCTCGCCCGGTTGAAGCCCCATCAATTCTTCAGGTTCGACAGCCTCCTCGATCAGTTCATTGATGGTCGCGCCGAGTCGCTGGATGAATCCGCTCAAGCGTCCCGAGGATCGCCCCGCTCGGGCCATGCGCCCGTAGTACGCCAGATCGTCCGAGCACCGAACGCACAGATGCCGAAGGACCATGGCTCTGGCGGATTCGGTCAGCGCGGTACCAACCGGTACGCCGACGGATTCGAGCACGCGCAGGGCCATGCGGCGAAACGAAAGCACTTCGGCGCGGTGGGAGGCGGCGATCGCAACGCCGTCGCGTGGCGTTTCCAATAGCGCCCGTTCCATCTGCAAACCCGCCTGCTCGGGCACAAGCAGAATGAGCCGCGGACCGTCGACCGGATCGCTGTGCAGTCGTTCCTGTATGGACGCGATGCAGTGGTGCGTCTTGCCGGTTCCCGCCCGACCAATGACAAAGCGAACAGCCATGCTAAGAGTGTACCCGAACTCCGCAGCGAACCGAACACGCTGATTTTGTTGCCGGCTTGTGATCGCACTACGTGAAATACACGTTCAACGAATCGGACGAATCGGAGGTTGCGCGTTGGGTGGAGAATCCCTGCTGGCAATACTTCTGCGGCTACACGCACATGCGGGTCGCACCAGCTACAGCATAGTCAGTTTTCACGTAGCGTTCCGTCCCGGGAGCGTCCCCTATACCTCACGCGGTTACATTTTGCGGTTCCTGTAGCGTTTGAAAACGCAGTGT
>CAZWWW010000268.1:0-4957 GCA_964637715.1 uncultured Phycisphaeraceae bacterium
GGTGACGACCTGGATGTGGGGCGATGTGAATCATGACGGGCGCGTTGATTTTTCCGACGTTTCTCGCATTGTGGACGGCTTTAGCGGGAACTTCGCCCAGGTGACGCTGTACGCGGCTGACCTGCACGACTGCGTGCCGTCACGAGCCATCAACTTTTCCGATATCTCGCGCGATGTGGATGCGTTTCAGGGTTCCGCGTATCCATGCCCGAACCCCTGCCCGTAGACGGGAGCAATCTCTGTTTTTGTGTAGCGGTTGAATCGCTGTTTCAATCGGCAAAACGACTCGATTCGGCGATACACAAAAAGAGAGCCTGCGTTAACTGCTGGCGGAGCGATACCAGCGCAGCGCGAAGCGGAATACCACGGTCGATAGACCGAGCATGATCAGACCGACTGCGAGTACGTAGACGACCATCCCGGGCTCGAACGTCCGCACCATGACGTTGGCGGGAAGGTTTGACACCATCAATACGGGTACGATAAAGACCAGTACAAACCAGAGGGCGCCGCCGGCAAAGGGTCTGTAAATCTCAGCCGGATAGCGCGCCAGGCTGATGGCGTAGAACCACAGGTGATCGAGTCCCGTCTGGCGGATCAACCACACGCTGGTTACCGCGAACATGAACAGCAGCGCATAGAGGATCAGCACGCCGCCGCCGATCAACAGGACGAACAACGCCACCTTTCCGACTGTGACAACCGCACCAAGTGTGGACAACGCATACGTGCACAGTGCGATGCCGACGGGAATGTTGGCCAGTGCGGAATACTCGATACGGGCGAAGCTCAACAGGAATTGCGTATTGGCGGGCTGGAGGAGCACGAAATCGAGGTCACCGGTACGCACAAGTTGGCTCACGCGCCAGAGGTTCCCGAAAAAGAGCGCCTCGAACAAACTGGTGACCATCATGTGCGTGCCGATGCGGAACAGGTATTGCCCCTCGTTCCAACCGCTCACGTTCGAGGTGTTGTGGAAGATCACCTTGATGAAAATCAACAGGAGCACGACCCAGCCGACCTCACCGAGCGCGTTCAGTATGAAATGGCCGCGAAAGGTCATATCGCGGATGAGACTGTTCTTCCAACACCGCCTAAGGATTCGACCGTAGCGCGCGTGCATCATTACCCCCCATAGGCTGCGTAGCGCCGCAGCCCTCGCGCCCAGACAACCCTCGAGGTCACAAACAGAACCAACACCCACACCGCCTGACCGAGTAGCACGTGACGCGTCTCGGTCGGGTTCAGTTTTCCCAGTAGGATCATCGTCGGGTAATACGTTTCGTAGGCGAAGGGCAGGTAGGTGACCCAACGCTGCACGGCACCGGGCAGCAGGCTAAGCGGGAACATGTGTCCGCTGAGGAAATACTGAAGGGACATGAACATGTGTACGAAGCTGGACACCTCCAGAAACCAGAACCCCAACATGCCGATCAACGCATTGATCGTGTACCCCAGCATAAACGCGAGACCGAGCGTGAGGATGATCGGTCCCCACGCTGATCCGGCGGGTGCGTTCGGCAGAAAACTCTTACACATCCAGAACACAATGGCGTACGGCAGCGCGGCCATTACGAAATAGACGAGCTTGTGCGCTATGCGGATGACAAGTTGATACGCGAGATAATCGATCGGCTGAAGCAGGTATTTGCGCAGCCCGCCCTCGCGAATGTCGATGGCCACCGTACCCGCCAATCGCGGCATCGATCCAAACGCACGCGTCACCATGATAAGCAGGTAATAGCCCACCATCTGGGTGTAGGCGAGTCCGCCCACCTCACCGACTTTCGCTCCGTTGTAGATCGCCCGCCACAGGAGAATCGTCGTGATGATCGGAATAAAACGCAGGAAGGTGGAGATAAAAAAGTCCGCGCGATACACGAGTCGTTCCGACAGCGCCACACAAAAAACGACCCAGTATTTACGCATGAGACGCCTCAGGCGCGGGCGTGGGCTCGTCGTTCGCCTCATCGACCTCCTGGGCGAACATCTGCGCGATGACTTCTTCGATGGGCGGATCGGCCACGTTGATGTCGTCGATATCGTATCGATCGAGCAGGTGGGCCGCGCTGTCCGCGATGGACTCCCTCGGAAGTCTGAGCGTGACGCGAGGCCTTTGCACATCCACCACCTCGCCGAGCGTCTCGAGGTTGTCCGGCCAATCGCCGTCGCGAAACTGTAGGGTCACGAGCTTCGTGCGGGCGAACCGATGGACAATGTCGGCCAGGGGGCCGTCGTGAATCAGCTTGCCGTGGTTGATAACGATCACGCGATCGCACAGCGCCTCGATATCCTGCATGTAGTGACTGGTGAGCAGGATGGTGACGTTGTTGTCTCGGTTGTAGGCGCGGAGGCAGCGGCGGATGCCCGCCTGAGCGGCTACGTCCAGCCCGATGGTCGGTTCGTCGAGAAACAACACGCGGGGGGAGTGCAGCAGGGCGGCGATCAACTCCATCTTCATGCGCTCGCCGAGGCTCAGCTCGCGTACGGGTTGGTGCAGCAAATCCTTAACCTGAAGCAGGTCGGTGAGTTCGTCCTTCACGCGGCGGAACTGGTCGTCCTCGATGGAATAGATTTCCTGGTGCAGGCGGAAGGATTCGATCGCGGGCAGGTCCCACCAGAGCTGGTTCTTTTGACCCATCAGCAGGGCAAACTGGCGGCGGTAGGCGTTGTGTCGCTCCCACGGAACGAAGTCGAGCACGCGTGCGCTGCCGGACGTCGGATAGATCAATCCGCTGAGCATCTTGAGGGTGGTGGTCTTGCCCGCGCCGTTCGGACCGAGAAACCCGACCATCTCACCGGGTTCGATGTCGAAACTGATACCGTCCACGGCCCGGATGTGTTTGTACGTGCGGTGGAACAGCGACTTGATCGATCCGATCAACCCCTGTTGTTTCCGATGAACCTTGTAGGTTTTGCAAAGATCTTGGACGGTAATCGCGGGCATCCCGCCGATGGTAGCGAACCGCGGGCGACAACACAAAGAGCACCGCAGCACGTTCCCGGTTGCCGCGAACCCTGCGATCCGGTACACCACGACCATCGCGGTCGATGCCTTGCCCGGCACGAACGCCTGACACGGCATCCCCATGCATGAAACCACCGATCAGCGCCTGTATACGTTGCGGTTCTTCCAGGTGTTCGGGGCTGTCATGCTGGTGATGATCGGCACGTCACTCCAATACCACTTCGGACAATACGTCAGCTTTCGCGGCTACGGCGTAGACGTACTCGGGCGCATGCTCGGGGCGAGCATGCTCGGGGCGCTCATGATCCGTCTTCGTGTGGGCCGTTGGATCGATCGCTACGGCGTCAAGCCGGTGTGGTGTCTCGGTACGATGATCGCCGGACTGAGTGTCGCCTCCATGCAATTCGTCGGCGGCGTTTTCGTCATTACCGCCCTGCGCACGCTGGCGGTGATGGCCGTGTCGTCCGCCATGACGGCGGGCACCGTATTCGCCGCGCACATCGCACCCCCCGGGCGCCGCGCCGAGAGCATCGGCAGCATGGGGCTGGCCGGATTCATGGGCATGCTGGTGGGGCCCGCGCTGGGCGATCTGATCTTTCGCAGCGGCGTGGATTCGATCACGCCGTATCGCATCTTTTTCTTGGTGAGTGGTGGCTGTTCGATTCTTTCCGGTCTGATCGCGGCCACCGTGCCCATGCACACGGATGCGGCCGCGCGCAACGCGAACCCGGGTGCGGGGTTGGATGAACGGGACACAAGGCGTGAGTCGTCCCATCGCTTGAGCGAGGGTAGCGGTCGCGTGCCGAACGCGAGGGGTGCGGGAATCGCTTCAGCGGGGCGCGTCAAGACGCCTTCGCAGCTTCAAGTGATCCGCGCGCACTGGCCCGGTATGGTGCTCTTGATCGGCGTTTCCTTCAGCATGGTGTTCACCGTTCAGTCGATGTTTCTTGAGCGCTTCGCCGAGGCACGAGGATTCGAGGAGATTAAGACCTTTTTCTACGTCTATTGCCCGACGGCGATTACGCTGCGTGTGATCTTTCGGCGCGTGCCGCAACGGTTCGGACGTACGCGCACCATACTGCTTGGTTGCGGGTTGATGTCTATCGGTCTTGTCGTGCTCACGCGGGTAACCTCGGAGATGGGGCTCGTCCTGCCGGGTGTACTCATGGGGGCGGGGCACTGCTTTATTTTCCCGTCGATGGTCGATCTATCCGCCAGCCGACTTCCACCCGAATACCGTGGAACGGGAACGGCGTTGATCCTCGGTGCGGGGGATGTGGGCATGTTGATCGGGTTTACGGTTCTCGGCGAGGTCATCAGCATATTCGGTTACACGGCGGCGCTGTTCGGTCTCGCCGGTATGCTCGTGGTCGTGGCGGCGGCGCTCATGGTGGCCCGGCGGACCGAGGTATTCGGATCGCGGACGCCGCGTACGTCTCCATTGCGTTCACACCATGAGCCGCAGGGTGACTTGGTCGAACGATCTTCAGGCGGTACGATGCGACCATGATGAGGTGGTCGCACCGATCGCTGCACCTATTCGATGGGAGCGGCGACGGTGTGAGAGGCGATGGCGTATGGCGTTTGAGCGCTTGATTTCGGTTGATCGATTGAATCCGGAAAAGGGCACGTTCGTGGTGCGCGGCCTGCACGAGCTGGCTGTGTTTCTTCTCGATCGCGCCGAGCGCGTGATGGTTCTGGACAATGCGTGCCCCCACGCAAGCGGCAACCTATCCGGGGGCACCGTTGCGGACGGGGCGGTGACATGCCCGTGGCATGACTGGTCGTTCGATCTTGCCACGGGAATCTGTACGCATTCCGATCGGGCGCGGGTCACAACCTATCCGGCTGAGATACGCGAATCGGAGGTCTGGGTCGATCTTAACGCTGCCGAATCATGTTGTCCGGGAGGCCGGTCCATCCCGTGCTGAACGGGGCCTGTAGCTCAGCGGTTAGAGCAGGCGACTCATAATCGCTTGGTCGGGGGTT
>CAZWWW010000269.1:0-4949 GCA_964637715.1 uncultured Phycisphaeraceae bacterium
GAAATCTCGCCAAGAGCGTCACTGTCGAGTAGCGGCGCGTTTCCACAAGAGAGCAATCTTTGCAACGCGGCGATGGATTGCGGCTGAGAGGACTCGAACCTCCACGGGGGTTGCCCACCAGATCCTAAATCTGGCGCGTCTGCCAATTCCGCCACAGCCGCCTGTTAGAGCGTTTTCTGATATCGTGTATCGCCGAATCGAGTCGTTTTGCCGGATGAAACAGTGATTCGACCGCTACGCAAAAAGAGCGATTGCTCCAATGAAAGCGATGCACGAATAGAGAAAGGGCTCCAACAGGGCGCGGGGGCTCATGCATGATATTCTCACGTGGTTTGGTCGAACGCTGGATCGAGTCCGTTCAGAAAAGTAGGCAGGTATGCGGCGATCGTCCTGGATGATTCTCATCGGTGTGTTGGCGTTGTGCGGAAACGCCGACGCGGTCTTCGCCTGGGGCCCGGCTACGCATGTCGGGCTGGCGGGATCGGTGTTGGAGCAGCTCGGTCTTTTGCCCACAGCCATCGCCGCGCTGCTGGCCCGACACCGGATCGCCTTTGTATATGGCAACATCGCCGCGGATATGGTGTTCGCCAAGCGTTTGAGTCGGGTCAAACAATTCTGCCACCACTGGTCCACGGGCTTCAGGTTGCTGGAGGCCGCCCGGGGGGAGGAAGATCGGGCGTTTGCCTACGGTTATCTTTCGCACCTTGCGGCTGACACCGTGGCCCATGGGAAGTTCGTCCCGCGTCAAATCGTTCTAAGCGGTTCAACGGTGAACCTCGGGCATCTCTACTGGGAGCTCCGCGCGGACAGCCTGCAGCCTGAGACGTCATGGGTCTCGCTGCGCAGCGTGATCCAATGGAACCACGCGGCGCACCATTCGTTGATGGCGACCCAATTACAGGACACGTTTCTGCCATTTCATCTGAACCGGATTTGCTTCGATCGCATGAACGCGGTCGCGTCCCACCCTTGTTTTCGAGGGGCGGTCGCGCAGTGTGCCCGCTTGTCGCCGGTATCGCTTTCGTGCTCGCTGGTGGATGGGTACCGCGGTGAGTCGATCGACCGGACGGTCGACGTATTGACCAACGGCCACCGATCGACCTTGCTCCGCGAGGATCCGAACGGAACATCGGCGCTCATGCAGGTTCACGTTCGTCGCCGGCACCTGCGCAGGCTGCGGCGCGCGGGCACACCGATCGGGTCGCATTTGCGCGAAACGCGGATGGGCTGGGCACCGGGTGAACCTGCGTGCCGTATCCGAAACGAATCGGGCGACCAACACGACTGAAGAGCAGGTGTGCCCGTCCAGGAACATGCCACGCCGTGTTTTTCTCCGTCTATTTGAACACGACGCGCCCGCCGCCGCGTTGAATCCTGCCGATGATGATAGGCCGTTCGGCGGATTGCTTTAGAATGCGCATGACGCGCGGGACGTACGCCGGTTTGACGATCAGCACGAAGCCAACGCCCATGTTGAACACCTTGAACATCTCCGCGCGGGCGACCCCGAGCTTTTGCAGGAACGGGAACACCGGTGGGGGCGTCCAGGAACGCCGGTTAATGACCGCGTTGCACTTTCGAGGCAGCACGCGCTCGATGTTCTCCTTCAACCCGCCCCCCGTGATGTGAGCCATACCCGTGACAACCTGTTTGACCTTATACGCATGTAATACCGACAGCACCGGTTGCACGTAGATGCGCGTAGGGCGAAGCAGCGCATCGCCGAGCGGTTCGCCGAGCGTGTCGACCTCTTCATCAAGTGAGAGCCCTGATTGCCGCACCAGGCTGCGCACGAGGGTGTAGCCGTTGGAATGAATCCCGCTTGAAGGTAGCCCGATGATGACGTCGCGGGGCTTTATTCGCGATCCGTCGATGACCTTGTGCAGTTCGACAACGCCGACCGAAAAACCGGCGAGATCGAAGTGCCCTTTTTTGTACAGATCGGGCATCTCCGCGGTCTCGCCGCCGAGCAACGCGCAACCGCTCTGGTTGCAGCCGCAGGCGATGCCTTCGACGACCGCAAGCAGGTGCTTGGGATCCAGCTTGTGTACGGCGAGGTAGTCTAGAAAAAACAGCGGTTCACCGCCGCAGCAGATCAGATCGTTCACGTTCATGGCCACGAGGTCGACGCCGATGGTATCGAGTCGTCCCATCTCGATGGCGAGGAGCACCTTCGTGCCGACGCCGTCCGTGCAGCCTACCAGCATGGGCTTTTTGTAGTTTCTACGAAAGAGTTGCTCGTCGTAGTCGAGACGGAACAGACCGGCAAAAAGCCCGTGTCGCGATTTCGGCACGCGCGGGCCATAGGTTCCGCGCATGGCGGCGGCGATGGCCGATACCCATCGCGCATTCGCATCGACGTCCACGCCGGCTTTCTTGTACGTGATCAATTGGGGTTCGGCTCCTTCCAAGCAAGACCGCCCTTGTCGCGCTTTGGGGCAGTCTAACCGAGTCTCGTCGTTCGCCCAATCGCCCTCGCTACGTTCATGGGCGCTTGTAATTATTCCGGATTTCTCTTGTGATAAGAAACGTCGGGGGGTATTATAGGGCCTGACTGTTTGGGCGCCCTTTTTCATTCTCAGCGGAGGCCGGATTATGCAACCACCACCTCACCCACGGTTACGCCATGCGCTGATAGCGCTCATGACCATCGCAGTACCGGGATTTGCACAAACGTTGTACGTCGACGCCGACGCGAACGGTATGAACAACGGTTCGAGCTGGTGCAACGCGTATGTGAATCTTCAAGACGCCCTCGCGGCGGCGGCTTCGTCGGGCGGGGCGGTTGCAGAGATTCACGTCGCATCGGGCGTGTACCGTCCCGACCGGGGATCGGGGCAATCGGTGGGCGATCGAACCGCGACGTTTCGCCTGGTTAACGGGGTACGTCTTATGGGTGGGTACGCGGGGTGTGGCGCCTCCAACCCGGACGTCCGAAACTTCACCACCTACGAAACGACACTGAGCGGTGATCTGATCGGCAATGACGGACCCGATTTCTCGAACCGGACGGACAACACTTACCACGTGGTAACGAACGACGATCCGACGACGACGAATACGACGGTCCTGGATGGTTTCACCATTCGAAGCGGTCATGCCGACGGACTGCTGTCGAGCAAAACCGATCAAGGACCGGGGTTGCATAATTTCGACGGGGTTAATCCGTTCACCGGACAACCGACAGTGCGTAACTGTCTCTTTATAGACAACTGGGCGGCGAACCACGGAGCGCTCAACGATCACGGCGGGGCTACGATTATCGACTGCACCTTCCGTGACAACTTTGCAGCGATCTGGGGTGGGGCGTTGTACATTCATGACGGCTTGTCGACAGCCGTGACGGGATGCAACTTTGTCAACAACAAGGCGCAGGGTGTGACCGGCGGCGGTGGCGGAGGCGGTGCGGTGGTCAACGGGGGCAGCGGTACGTTCACGAATTGCCGCTTCGAAGACAACATCTCGTTGACCAACGGCGGCGCGATCTATAACCAGGGTAATGCCAGTCCGACCTTCGAGGGGTGTGTGTTCGCACGAAACGCCGGCGTTAAGGGTGGCGGCGTGTATGACATTGCCATTCCTGCGATTTCCTTTACACAATGTACGTTCAATGACAATACGGCCTCGGACGTGGGCGGTGCGGTCTACGATCAGGGAACCTGGTCCGTTTGGATGTTTATGACCTTCGACGAGTGCGTGTTCCAGCGAAACGTCGCGCAGTCGGGGGGAGGCATTTACCTGTCGTCGACTGGTCCTCGCCCTCATGATCTGACGATCAGAAACTCGAGTTTTGTTGCTAACCAGGCCATCGGTCCCGATGTCGGGTCGGGCTATGTCGGCGGAGGCGCACTCTGGTTTCAAGGAGTCAATATCGTCAGGGCTACCGACACCATTTTTCTTCAGAACTCGGCCGTAACCGGCGCGGGGGCAATTTACAGTACGTTTACGACTGTCGAACCGGACGAGGGCGGTTTTTACGTGAACTGTAAGTTCATCGGGAACACGGCCCGGTACGGCGGGGCGATGTCCATCTATCGCGACAACTCACTTTTTGTTAATTGCCTCTTCAGCGGCAACCATGCGGTTGGCGACACGTTTCGGGGTGGCGGCGGCGCAATCAGCAATTACCAGGACGCCGGCACAACGAATCTGATCGGGATTCGCATGTACAATTGTACGCTGATCGGCAACACCTCCGGCGGAAAGGGCGGCGTCTTCCATATGGAACTCCCGTTTTCCATCCTTCGACTTCATAACTCGATCTTTTGGGGAAACACGCATTTGGGTGGCGTTGAGGGCGGCGAGGAAGCGGTGTTCTCTGAGGGCATTGTCCCGCCGGACATTACCATCGATCACAGTATTGTGCAGGGTTGGACCGGTTTACTGGGCGGCGCGGGAAACTTCGGCGACGACCCATTGCTGGCCAACGCGCTCGGGGGCGATGGTATTCCCGGTACGGCGGACGATCAGGGGTTGCTCACCGAGAATTCGCCCGCCGTCGATAGTGGTGAAGCGAGTGAGTTGACGTTCGATATTACGGATTTGGATCAGGACGGCGACACCGCAGAGCTCACGCCGCTTGATCTCGACCATCGGGAGCGCATCGTTGGGTCGGCCCTCGACATCGGCGCGTTTGAGTTCTGCACGGTCACGCAGCGCTATGCTGATGTGGATGGTAGCGGGCGGGCGGACTTCACCGACATTTCTCTCGTCGTGGCTGTTTTTCAAAGTACGCCCACGTCGATCACACCGGACGAAGCCGATGTCTTTCCGTGTGGGGGAGACGGATTGGTGAACTTTCAGGATATCAATGCGACGGTGACCGCGTTTCAGGGATCGCCGGTCTGTCCGGACATGTGCCAGTAGCAGCCAACTCGCCGACCCTGGTTCTGAAGCCTTCTCAGCAGAATTCGTGGGTAAGTTTTGGCTCGGGCAGTTTGCCGAGTGCA
>CAZWWW010000270.1:0-4925 GCA_964637715.1 uncultured Phycisphaeraceae bacterium
CGGATTGTTCGACGACACCTATATCAATAAAGTGTTTGAGTGCATCATACCGTTCCCGGGGTTGTGCCGTCACAAGCGCAAGGACTTTGTTTCTTCGCAATATCTTCACGCGAGGCCTAACATCTGGTCCGGTTGTGGAGATCGAGTTGCGTCGCATGGTGCCTGTCCATGACTCCTGACCGGAATGAATTGTTGCTCGGAGCGTGGTGCGTGGCCTGCCGAGGGTGCAAAGATATTGACCGGGGTTATGCCCCACACTGATATGCTCAAGGCTTCCAATACCATCGTTACAGACGACATCGATGGCGTCAAGGATGCTTGATTTGCCTGATCCGTTCTCCCCGAACAGCATCGTTAAATCTTTCTGCGGGTCGAAGTCCAGTTCGAATGGTTCTGTTGCCCCGCGAAAGCCAGCAAGTGCGACTTTGGTGATCGGCTTACCCATCGTTATCCTCCTCGGCCCCGTTTGGGGCCGTAGCGAGGTCAATCCATAGGTTCCAGTCGTCCTGGGTTACTCCGCCAGCCTTGAGCTTGCGCTCCAGTTCAGATTCGTGGTCCTTCGGAATGAGTCCGGCTTCGAGCAAAGCACGTACAAGCTCTTCTGCAAGAACGTCGTTTGGTGACTTCTGTTGTATGTCTTGTGTCATAGTTATGTCTCCTCTCAAACCAGCGCCCACCGGACACAAAACAGCGTTCGAACGCTCCGGCGTTGTTTGAGTTGTTTCTCGATATTGGCGATGAGTTCTTCACGCTGGGCGTCGATGGCATCCTGCGCGTCGAACAGTTCACGCCGCCGCGTGTTCCGCGTCCTCTCCAGAGCCTTGATGGCCTTCTGGGCGTCGAGTTTGTCTCGAAGCGACTGGGCCAACGCGGCCGTCTTGCGGGCCTCGCGGATCTGTTTATCGAGGTCTTTGATCTCCCGTTCCAGACCCTGTTTGAGGTCCTCGCTCCATCGGTCGAGTTTGAGGACCTCCTCGTCGAAGAATTGGCTGTTGCGTTGATCGATGGTTTCGAGCTTAGCCTGAACTTCGTTTCGTCGAACGTCCGACAAGTCGGGTAACCGCACCGGTCGATACCAACCACTGGGACCAGCACACGTTCACGAGATAGCCGTCATCCTCGCCAAAGGCGTCCTACGTTTACGCTGTGGTACCGGGATCTGGCTGAACAGGTACACCTTGAGACGGTCGGCAATCACAGATCAACCGTCACATTTCTTCTCCGTCCGCCCCGACGACCGACCGGAGCATTCAGAGCGTTAGGGTTCGCGGCACGCGGCACGCGGCGCGTCGACTCGGCCGTGGCATGACTCTGGCGTCGATGGTGCTTCGGCAGGTACGCGCCGGGATCGCAACGCGATCGGATAGGACAAGCCCTATTGTTCGGTGGCGGTCGAATCGCTTTTTCAACCGGTAAATCGACTCGATGCGGCGGTTCACAAAGACAGAAGATGTTCCAGTCCGATGCACAGAGATGCTTTGCGATCCGCGCCGGGGTGTACGGCGAACCCGCGTCAAGCGGTTTTGACGAACGGGGACGGCTTGGCGTCGTTGTTCGTCGATTACCTTGACAACGCCTCTCTTTCCGGCGAGCAGTGTGGGTATGAGCGAGTGTATGAGACGAATGGTGCTGGGCGGTTTGCTGCTCGGCGCGGCTGTTTTTGAACCCGGTTGCACGTGGGAGAAGGAATCCAGGGCGAAGCTCGATCTGGGCGTTGAAGCCGGCACGAACCCGCTGGCGGGTTCAGCGGCCTATCGGGATACCATCGGCGCGCTGACCTATACGCAGGGGCTCGCCGGTATGCGCGTTCGTGGGTATGGGTTGGTGGTGGGGTTGGGCAAGAACGGCTCGGCCAACTGCCCCCGCCGGGTTCGCGATCAACTAGTTCAGGCGTTGTACAAACACCACAAGTTTTCCAGCGGCGTGGTGGGTGAACGTGGTATATCGCCCGAGCAGATGGTCGATGACGTGGACACAGCCGTCGTGCTCGTTCGCGGGTCGATTCCGCCCGGCGCGGTCCCGGGCACACGGTTTGACGTTTCCGTTTCGGCGTTGCCTGGAACGCAGACGGTGTCGTTGCGGGGCGGGCGGTTGTACACCGCCGATCTCGAACTCTTCCGGCGCGTCGACGCCGGCGTGCAGCTTTCAGGGCGTGTGCTGGCGCGGGCGCAAGGTCCTGTGTTCATGAATCCGTTTGCAGACGACGCCTCGGCCACGAGATCCAATCCGCTTACCGGGGTCGTACTCGGCGGGGGCGTGTCGACCGACCAGCGGCGCATTCGGCTCGTGCTTACCGAGCCGTCCTATCATTGGGCGCGGCGCATCCAAGAGCGCATCAACTCGTTTGTGGCCGGTCCGCGCAAGGTAGCGGATGCCACGTCGCCGTCGTTTGTTCAACTGAGTATTCCGCCCGCTTACCAGGATGAGCCGGGGCATTTTCTGGCCTTGATACGTTGTCTTTATCTTCCTCGCGATCCGCGGTTTTCGGCGGTTCGGGCGCGGGAACTGGCGACGGAGATCAAGCAGGCGCGCGCGCCGCACGGTCGGATCGCGTTGTGCTTCGAGGGGTTGGGTCGGGCGGCGCTGCCCGTGCTCAACGAACTATACGTCGACAAACATGACTATGTCAGTTTCTTCGCGGGCGTGGCGGGCGTGCGACTTGGTGATGATCTGGCCGTCGATACGGTCATTCGTCACGCCGAAGATCAAGATGGTGCCTATCGGTTCAAGGCCATTCGTGCGCTGGCGGATGCGCGGGGTATGGCGACGGCGGGCCGGTGCTTGCGGCGATTGCTCGACGATATCGACCCGCGCATTCGCGTTGCCGCGTATGAAGGGTTGCTCAAGCGCGGCGATCCGGTGATTGAGTCAACCGCGATCGGCGGCGACAATTTCATGCTCGACAAGGTGCCTTCCGAGCAACCCGGTTTTGTCTACGTCAAGCGGCGTCGTGAACGGCGGATCGCCCTGTTCGGTCGCGGTATTCGTTGTACGCCGCCCGTGTTGTATCGTGCGCCGGACGGCTCACTGACCATTACGGCTTCGGACGACGACGACGCGCTCACCTTATTGCGTATGGTCGTTTCCACCGGGTCCATGTCGCCGCCGGTAACCTGTCCGTTTGACGTGGACGCACTGATTCGTCGTCTGGGACACGATGCGGAGATCGACACGTTCGGTCGCGTGCTGGGTCTGGGTCTTGACTACGGAGCGGTAGTGCGTGCGCTCTATTACTTGGAGAAAGACGGCGCCATTGATGCGAATTTCGTGCTCGAGCAGCCGAACGCTTCGGAGCTCTTCGGTCCACCACGGCTCGAAGGTCGACCGGAGTCGGAGGACAAGCGATAGCGAACAACCCCTACCATGGCCGGAGGCGCCGCCACGCCCTTCGTGACGTCCAAAAAAGAGTTTCAGAAAACGCTTGACGGATACTAAGAGGGGGGGGGGTATAATCGTCGACAAGTTGGTTGCGGGCGCGCGATGGTTGCGTCTCAGAAAATCGACCTCCGCACGTCTGGGTTCGAGAATGTGTCCATCACACAAGGAGGTTCCACCATGTTTGTCAAGATCATCTCAATGCTGCTGCCGATGTTGGTCCTCGCGGACCGGGAGGAAAAGACCGAGCGCGTGGACCGGACGCCTGTCCAAAGCGTCGAGGTGTCCGTAATCAAACCTGTCGGAGACCACGGTCTCGAAGTCGTCATACTTGACTTAGGTAACTACAGCCTTCGGTACTACCTTACGCCCGATTGGACAGCCGGTTCCATGGGGAATAACGAGGATGGGTTTCCCATTCCCATGAAGTTGGATATCGCGCTCGCACTGCGGATCGATCACCTCACCGGTGAAATCGCCCTTTGGGATGATGAGGCCGGTGCGGTGGCGGCCGCAGAAGGTGGTGCGTCATGTACGCAGAATGGCTGCGGTGGTGCGTGCTGCGGCTTCGTGGTCGCTGCGGCCGCCGTGCATGGTCCCACCGCGCCGGTAAGCGTCAGCGCCGCCGGTCTTCCTACGACGAAAACAAAAGCGTGTACGATCTGCACGTGCTGCGACAGCGGCGGATGCCGCGTTGTGCTCGATACCTGCAATCATGCTTGATATTCTTTTTGACACAGGGCGGGCTGAATACACCGGCGTATCGGTCGCTTCGTGTGGCCCATTTGCGAGAAGTCTGAGTACACGCCACCGGGGGCGGTGAACGGGTTCGGCTACAGCACAGTCAGTTTTCGCGTATTGTTTTGTCCACGGACATCCCCTATCAAGAAAGGTGGATTGAAGGAGTCGAGTCGCTATACATTAACTGACTTTGCTCTACAGCATTGGCTGTCACTGTGTATCGTCGTATCGAGTCGATTAACCGGATAAGAGGGCGATTCGACCGCCACACAAAAAGAGAGCTTGCTCTGATGAATGCGTTGTGTACCGGCTGAGTGATTCGGTTTACCACCTGCCCTACGATGTGAAACATCGACACGGAAGATCGGAGTCGTGCCGCAGCAGCGGGTATTCCCGTGTGCCTTACCGAACCGCGCCGGCGATCTTCGTGATCCGTTCCAAGAGCGTTGCGAGTTCATTCAACGGAAAAACCGTGGCCGGATCGGATCGGGCACGGGGCGGATCGTTGTGGACTTCCATGAACAAGGCGTCCGCTCCGCTTGCGACGGCGGCAGCCGCCAATAGGCCCGCATAGTCGCGTTGACCGCCGCTGTGTGTGCCCGCACCACCGGGGAACTGGCAGCTATGGGTCGCGTCGAAGACGACCGGGGCGTACGCCTGCATTTTCGGAACGGCTGTCATGTCGTTGACGAGGCGGTGGTAGCCGAAGAACGTGCCGCGCTCGGTGAACATGAAGTTGTCGCACCCACTCTCGCGCAGTTTGTCGGCGACATTCTTCATTTCTTCCGGGGCCATGAATTGCCCTTTTT
>CAZWWW010000271.1:0-4892 GCA_964637715.1 uncultured Phycisphaeraceae bacterium
CTATGGCCAAACCTATCCGCCCGACCTGTTTCCCGAGGACGCGCGACGTGCCCTGACCGAACATTTGGAGCGCGCCAAAGCCGGCGAGGTGTCCAGTGTGGAATGTGCCGTTCACGACACCGAAGGGAATGAGTTGTGGTACCTCACAACCTTTGTACCGGCGTGTGATGATGAGGGGCGGATTCAATACGTGATCGGTTCATCAGTGAACATTACCGACCGGAAGTTAATGGACAACGAACTGGTGCAGGCCAAGGTGGCAGCGGAGGCAGCGAGTCAGGCCAAGAGCGAGTTCCTCGCCAACATGAGCCATGAAATCCGTACGCCCATGACCGCCATACTCGGTTTTGCAGAAAACATGCTTGACGCGCATCAATCTGATGACGAGCGGTTGGACTGTATTCACACCATCCGTCGCAACGGTGAATACCTGCTGGGAATCATCAATGACATCCTCGATCTTTCGAAGATTGAGGCGGGCAAGATGACCGTCGAGCACCGGGCCTGCCAACCATGCCGTGTCGTCGCCGAGGTGGCGTCGCTTATGCACGTACGTGCCGAC
The DNA here is from genome assembly GCA_964637715.1 of uncultured Phycisphaeraceae bacterium. Taxonomy (GTDB): domain Bacteria; phylum Planctomycetota; class Phycisphaerae; order UBA1845; family UBA1845; genus CAZWWW01. Next base: position 563 of record CAZWWW010000271.1, read on the forward strand.
GAGAAGGGATTGCTGTTCAAGGTCGCGTACATCGGTGCGATCCCGGAGACCATCCAAAGCGACCCCACGCGTTTGCGGCAGATACTCATCAATCTGATCGGCAACGCGATCAAGTTCACCGACGTCGGGGTTGTCCGTCTTGTCACCCGTTTCATTGATGATCGGGACGCCCCGCGATTGCAATTCGATGTGATCGATACCGGGCACGGCATGAGTGAGGAGCAGGTCGCCCGGTTGTTCCAACCGTTCATGCAGGCCGACAGCTCAACCACGCGAAAGTTCGGCGGAACCGGCCTCGGTCTCTCCATCAGCAAACGGTTCGCCGAACTGCTCGGCGGCGATGTGGCCCTGGTCGCGACCGAGTCGGGTGGCGGTTCGACCTTTCGCGCCACGGTGGCGACCGGGGCGGTCGACCGCGCGGCGATGCTCAAAGACCCTGCCTCGGCTACGATCGTTGACGCCACCCGCGCCGTAGCACCGTCTGGCCAGTCCAACCTGCAGGGTTTGCGCATTCTGCTTGCCGAGGACGGCGTGGATAACCAACGTCTTATTACGTTCGTGTTGAGCAAGGCGGGCGCGGACGTGACGGTTGTGGAGAACGGCAGGCGGGCGTTCGAGACGGCGTTGGCGGCCTGCGATGAGAACCGGCCGTTCGATTGCGTGTTGATGGATATGCAAATGCCGGTGATGGACGGATATGAGGCCACAGCCCGCCTGCGCTGCAAGGGTTATAAGGGACCGGTTATCGCGCTGACGGCGCATGCGATGGCGGGTGATCGGGATAAGTGCCTGAACGCGGGCTGTGATGACTATGCGACCAAACCGATCGATCGCGCCAAACTGATCGCCTTGATCAATACGCACGTCTCCAAAGAAAAAGCGAGCGGGCGAGCGGATAAAAAGGATTCTGCGTTGCTCATCAGTAACCTGGACGACGACAACATGCTCGAACTGATCGAGATGTTCGTTGCCGATCTACCGAACAAGATCGCTGCGCTCGAGAACGCCATCAGACGGCAGGACCATGCAGCGATCGCCACACTCGCTCACCAACTCAAGGGTTCCGCAGGCGGATACGGTTTCCCAACCATCACAGAGGCTGCGGGCGCCGTTGAATCGGCGGTCAGAAGCGACGATGATGTGGAAGAACTCGTGCGGCGAACCCGGGCGCTAACCGAATTGTGTAAGAAAGCGCGTGCGGGTGCCCCGACGGGATGAGGAGAGGATGCTACCGAGCGAACCCCACGTCGGAAGGAGCATCCGGGCTTGTTCAAACTACTGACTCCCATTCATTGGTAGAATCCGTTTGCTGTGTTAAGCAACTTCCCGCCGCACCTATCTCCCTGTTGAAGAATAGGTGATGGTCTGCGCGGCGCCGCACCGGTGAAACCGCCGGTTTCAATCTGGTGTTACACCTTTTTGGCGGGTGTCATAGGGAGGTCTGAATCCTCATTGGTTGCCACGCGCCCTCGTTCGCCCGGTGTCTGCCGGGGCGCGACACGATTGAGCAACCACCGTCTTGTTAACGTGAACGGTCGCGTCAACCGATTGTGAACCTGTACGTACCACGGCTTTCGGTACGACGCCGCCAATGCTTCGGGGGTCATTTGATCGGGTCGGGTACGGCGCTGCAGCTTGGTCAGATGGTACAAATCGCCGGCTTGCAACCGGGATCGAATCGCGCGTAGCGGCCAGCGGTTTGCCACCCAGCGCGCCGTTCCCAGCCAGGCGATCTGGAAGTCGAACAGGTATGGTCGCCCGTCGGTTCCCACAAGCACGTTTTCACATTTTTCGAGATCGACATAGGCCATGCCGCGCCGGTGTATGGTGTCAATGAGCACACGAAGGCGCGGATGAAACTCATCCGGCACACGTTGTCCGCGGTGCAACGGATCACCCTCAACGAACTCGCGGATGATGCCGGTGGGACCGAAACGCACGATCGGGTTAGGCACGCCGTCGACGTCGATCAACCGCGCGAACGCCGCCCACTCGCGCCGGGCCAGTAACCGCCCGACCCACCGTAGCGGCAGACCGAAAAACCCGGCGCATCGGTGTACCTTAAGCAGGACGCGGTCGCGGTGCGATTCGTACATGGCGGTCGCCGCGAAGAAATCGTTTTTGAACACACGCACACGACGGTACAAAGTGCCGTCTACGTCGATCGACGCCGGCAATCCGGCGTGACCGGTCGCGGTGAGCACGGCCGGCGGCGCGCGACGTGCGTGGGTTTCACCTGGATGGCATTGGGTTGACATAGCTTTGTTACGCCGGTCCGCTGTTGAGCGTACGATGTAATCTGATTGTAGTTTGCGGTCAGACGGTGTCCAATGCGGTGCAGGGGCATGAGCACGGATCGAGTGTGCCGGTGCGATTTCACTACGACGGCCTTTCGTGCCGTGCGCGTGTTTTGTTTAGTAGCACAGGCGGCGTGGTGCGAGATCAGCGGCGTAACGGTGGGGTGGGCGGGAGACTGATGGGTTCACGGGTCGCGGGAACGATTACGCTTTTCGTGTTGACGGCGCTTGTCGCGGTGCGCCCGCTCATTGCCGAGACCTACGACAGCGCCGAATCCTCGATCGACCGGGCGCTCGAGGTGCTGACCAACCCCACGCCGCTGCGTACCCTTATCATTGACGGGCTGATTCTCGTAGCCGCGCTTGTGGTCGTCCTTACCATCCGTCGCGTTCGCGCGATGCGCCTGTCCCGATCGGTCACACTGGGTTTGCTCCTGCTCATCCTGTCCGGCGTCGTGTCCTGTGCGTTTGCCGGCGACAAGCGGCTGGCGATCAACGCGACGATCGACTGGTTGTGCTTGCCGATCCTGGCGCTGACGCTGATACCGCTGTTGTGCGGACCATGGCAGCGTCGCCTGTTTCTGGCGGCGATCGTCGGCAGCGCGAGTGTGCAGGCGCTCGAGTGCTATGAACAATATACCTACGGGTTCGCCGACACCGCCGCCCATTATCAAAGCCACAAAGACGAGTTCTGGCGGAGTCAAGGTGTGGCGCCCACCGATCCACAGGTCGAGCTGTTCGAGTCGAGAATGAACGCCCGTGAGGTGTCGGGGTTCATGGCTCATAGTAACGTCGTCGCTTCCTATTTCCTGCTGGTGGCTTTTGGCGGTTTTGGTCTTTGCGCCGAGCGACTGCGCCGCTGGCGGACGTTACGCGCACCGGGGCAGCTCCTGCTTACCGTCACGCTTGTACTATTGACGAAAGCTGTGGTGGTGGTGATCCCGCTCACCGGGAGTCGTGGTGCGATGCTTGCGGGGGCGGTTGCCCTGGCGAGCGCTGTATCCTGTTATCTGATCCGCCGGCTCCTGCGGCGCCATCGCCGGGGCGTGTTCGTCGGCGGTTGGTTGGCGTTCGCGCTGATCGCCGCGGCGACGGTGGGTCACGGGCTTTATCATAAATCACTGCCCGGTGTGTCGCTGGCGTTTCGCTGGCAATACTGGACAGCCTCGGCGGAGATGGTGGCGGATCACCCGTGGACGGGCGTGGGGCGGGAGAACTTCGGGCGTAACTACCTGCGCTACAAATCCATCAAGAGCCCGGAAGAGGTCTCGACGCCGCACAATCTGTTCGTTCAAGTGGCCGCGGACTGGGGTCTGCCCGGACTGGTTGGCGTGATCCTGTTGTTGATCGGCGGATCACGGGCCGTCGTATTGGGGCGATCGGGCGTGCGGTTTGATACCGACGATCGCAACGAATCCACCGGCGAAACAGAGGGGGTATCGTTATCCCGCGAGGTGCGCGCGGGTCTGTTTGTCGCGATCACGTTCCTTGTCCTCGGCGTACGGATTCCCTTGCTCGGCTCGGACAACCCGGACTTTGTCTACTACAAGACCATGACAGGCGGGTTGGCGTGGCTCTTGGGCGCGGGCGCGGTGTGGTTTTCGGCGGAGCGGCATAGAGCGCGAATCGGAGTCTGCCGATCGGAGCGCACGATCGCCACAATGCTCGCCTGGGGGCTACTGGCGTTTCTCATTCACGACATGATTAGTTTTGCCCTGTTTGTACCCGCCGCCGCGACGACCTTCTTTGCCGTCACGGCTTATATCTTGAGCGTACGTAGCGGCACGGAGGCGCAATCCGAGATCGTGGACGGTCCGTGTGTTGATCGCCAAACGATAGCCGAGAGCCTTAAGGCAGATCGCGCCGGTGCGGCAGGCGCAAGAATGATAGGCCTGCGCGGTGTATACTTGGGTTCGTTGCTGCTCCTCTGCGGTGTGTTTGTCGGTTATGGCCTGGTACCGGTGGCGCGCTCTGGCGCATCCCTGGCCGACGCCCGCCGATTGACCGGTACGCTGCCGGTAACCGGTCGCGTT
>CAZWWW010000272.1:0-4874 GCA_964637715.1 uncultured Phycisphaeraceae bacterium
CGCTCCCTTCCCGCAAACCCCTTGACGGAGGCTTACTCATAGATGCCACCCCGCGGCACTCATCAATTGAGCTGTGTTGCGGTACTAGCGGCGCAGCGTGTGGAGAATCGGCGCGCTGGGTGTGTCGTAATGGGCACGCTCGGGAACCATCCAACTGGACGCCTCCGCGATTTTCTGAATCTGTTTGACCGGTCGTGCGGGTACCCCGACCACTGTGGACAGGGGCGCGACATCGTCGATCACCACGGCACCGGCACCGATCACGGCCTCATAACCCACGCGTACGGATTGAATGACAGTCGCGCCGATGCCCACGAACGCACCCGCCTCGACCGTGACGCGACCCGCCAATCGCGCGCCGGGACAGATATGGGTGGCGGTTCCGATCAGCGATTCATGGTCTACGATGCACCCCGTGTTGAGAATCACCGAGTCACCGATCTGACAGTGGGCGCAGACCAGCGCACCCGCCGCCACAACAATGTTGCGACCCAGAACAACGTTATGTGCCAGATTTGCTGAGGGATGTATGGCGTTTATCAGCTCGATTCCGCATGATTCGAGATTGCGGGCGAGTGCCCGGCGGGCGCCGTTGTTGCCTACGGCTACGATACCCTGATCGATCCCCATTTCCTTGCGCAGCGTCGGCAGCGCTTCCGGTCCACCGAGCACGGGCAAACCGTCAATATGACGACCATGCGTTTGCGGGTCGGAATCGACGAAACCGATGGGTTCCAGGCGTCCATCGTTCAGCAGTATGTCGAGCACGACCCGGCCATGCCCGCCGCAGCCGAGGATGACGCATCGAGATTTAGCTGTCTGACCTGTGGAGGTACCCATAACATTACCTATCGGCGGAAAGACGGGGTAACCGTGGTCTCGGTCGGATCGAGCTGACCTTCGTGTTGTATCTCGTTGCATTGGACTCGGTGAGATGCCGATTGACCTGTTACCGGGCTCTGCCTAAGCTCTTATACCTCGATGCGCCGCAAGCGGGCCGCAAGGTCTTGTCATACAATTAGTTACGAATGAACGAGACATCGCCAACACGAACCGGTTCGTTCTTCACAGCCCCGTTTGTCACTGCGTCGGGTCTGCTGATTGCGGCAGCTCTGTTGGCCGGTCCGGTCGCGGATCATTTTCATTTCCGCCAGGCAAAACGCGCGCTGAAGCTCATCAAACCCTTGTCGAGTCTGAGCGAGGCGTCCTTGGGACCCTACCGGGTACTGAATCGTCAGGTGTTGGATCCGGTGATCGTCGAGGCGCTGGGCACGGAAGACTACATCAGTTGGATCCTCGAGGATTTGAGCGTAGCGAAGGATGACCCGCTCCGATACGCCAACCTGCTGATTACCTACTATTCCGGCGGAACGAATCTGGTGCCTCATACGCCCGACGTGTGCTATCTGGGCGCCGGCTATCAGCCCGCCCAACCGCATGAGAACATTGAACTGAAGGTGCGGGTGCCCGCCGTCGGTGCGACCTCTGTTCCCGCGAGGCTACTGACGTTCGCCCAAACGGCTGTTTTTGACCATCAGCAGCGTACCGTGGTCTACACGTTCTTCTGCAACGGACGATTCGTCAACACGCGTACGTCGGTTCGTCTGTTGATTAATGATCTTTCCATCACCTATGCGTTTTTCAGCAAGATTGAGGTGAGTTTCCCGCGCGCGACCCGCGCGCAGAGCGTGGGCGGTGCGCGGAAACTTTTCGCCCAGTTGCTGCCGGTGCTGGTTAGCGACCACATACCCGATTTCAAGAAAGCCGAGGCACGGGCCCGCGCCTCCGCGTCGAAAGGATAGCGACTCATGGTCAAGCGCAAGCTCAACAAGAATGTCGTCGTCGGTCTGACCCTGTTTGCATTCGCCATGATGATCGTACTGTCGATCGTCATGCTCAATCAGCTTCAACGCCGGGACCCGAGCTATTTCATTGAACTGGCCAAGCAATCCGCAGCGGCTGAGCAATGGGATCAAGCGGCGATCTATTACAAAAAGGCGTGGCAGCGGAGCCAGGACGCCGGTCATCTGGTCGAAATGGGCAACATGTTGCTCAACGCAGGCGAGTTGTCCCGGGCGCTGGCGGCGTGGCAGCAGGCGCTGGTTAACGATACGCAACAAATCGAAGCGCACGTCAGCCGACTGCGCCTCCTGCTTGAGCTGGCGGCCATCAACGGGCGACCCGCGCAGTGGAGCGACATATTGGATGCCGCGGACAAACTGCTTGCGGTGAACGCGGAACGAACCGCCGAGCAGACGGCCTTCGCGCACCATGCGCGGGGTCTGGCGCTCGTCCATCTGAAATCGGAACGTGAGAAAAACATGGACGATGGGCTTGCGGAGCTGAAAAAAGCAGCCGAACTCGCACCGGACACGATCGATTACCCCGTCGATCTGGCGAGCGAATACATCCGGGCGGATCGCGCCGAAGAGGGCGTGGCCCTGCTTAAGCAGTTGATGGATCAGCACACGAACCCCGGGGCGGCGGCCGCGCGGGTACGCATGGTCTATGCCGCCTATCTGTCATCCCGCGATCAACTTGATGAGGCCCGGAAGATGTTTCAGGCCGGTCTTGATCTGGCGGGCGACGCTGTAGAGGCGCGAAACGACACACGTATCGGTTACGCGCGGTTGCTGAAAAAGGAGTGGGTCCGCGCCAAGCGTGATGAATCCGACGCATCCAATGCGGACGCTTTGCTTCAACAGGCAGAGACCATGCTCAACGACGTAATCAGTGCCGACCCAGACCGGTATGACGCGTACCTGGAGTTGGCCGATCTCTACCGCAACGCCAAACGGTATGGGGACGCGGTTGCAACCTGTACGAAGCGGCTGGAGCGCGGCCTGTCGCGCAAGGGCATCAAAGCCACGCGAAACAAACTCGACACCTTCCGGCTGATGATTACCGCCTCGGACGCCCGCGTCGCCCAGGCGGTGGACGAAGAAGATCCCGAACGTCGCGACGAACTGCTCAAGGAAGCCGAGCAGTTCATGGTCGACGCCCGCGGCGAGTTCCCTTCACACCCGCGGGCGATGAGTCAGGCCGGGCGCGTGGACGTCGCCCGAGGTCGTTATCGCGCCGCCCTGGAGAACCTGCGCAAAGCCGACGAAGCCTATCGCGCGTTTGATACGATCGATTGGGATAACAAGATCATTCTGGCACAGGTTTACCTTCAACTGCACGAAGCCGGGGCCGCCCGCGCCGTGCTCGAGGAAGTGGTACCCCAGGCCGCTAGACTGCGCACGCAGAATCCCATGTTCTGGAATACTTACGTCCAGACATTGATGGAGACGAACGCCCTCGATCGGGCGCTGGCTGTCGTCGACCGCGTGCTCATGCTCGATCCCGGCAACAAGAACGCGCTGCGTCTTAAAGCGTCCGTATACGAACGGGAGGGTAAACGCGATGAAGCCGCCAAGACCATCGAACAGGCCGTCGGTGACACGACCGTAGCCGCGATGCTGCGCGCCCGCCAGCTCTCGTTGGAAGGCAACGCCGCACAGGGCGTTGACGTGCTCAAAACCGCGCTGAAGAAGGCACCCGGTGATCCCGGGTTGATCCAAACATTGGTCAACGAACTCATCTCCCTCGGGCGGCGCGACGAAGCCAAACAGGTGGTCAACACCGCCGTGCGGAATAACCCCGGGAATACGCAATTTGAAACGCTGGCGGTCTTGATCCGCGATGATCTGACCGACGAGCAGCGCGAAGCCGCGGTAATTAAGCTGGTTGCCGGTGAACAGGACGGGTATCAGCGGAGCCTCGATCTGCTTGCGTATTACCTGCGGACGGGCGACCAGGCCAAAACGCTCGAACACCTGCGCGAGGCGGAGAAACACCTGGCCGCCAAGGATACGCCGCTCGCAAATAAAGCAACGATCGCCCAGCACCGCGCCCTGCTTCGGGTCATGGTGCGTTTGGCCGCCCAGCAGGATGATCAGGACGCGTTGACCTATGCGCGCGACGCGGCTGTACGGTTCGACGTGGACGGCGCGGGTGGAAAATCGATCGTCGGGCTCTATCACATGGCCCGCAAGGAGTTCGAACAGGCCATCAACGCATTCCGGGCGGCGCTCAACGTACAACCGACCGATTCGTGGACGCTTGTGCACCTGGGCCAATCCCTGCTGATGGTCGGTCGCGTGGACGAGGCCATGGCGAGCTACGAGCAGGCGCTTCGTGTCAATCCGAACGAGCCGCTTGGGCACCGCGATCTCGCTATGCTGGCGAAACGGCGCGGCGACGATGAAGCGTACGAAAAGCATCTGCGGGCGTGTGAGCGATTGATCCCCACCGACCCCTGGGTCAAGGGCGAATTGCTCGCGGAGCAGGAGGCGGCCGATCCCGAGGCGGCCATCGCACGCCGTGAAGCGACTCTCGCCAAAGAACCGAACGACGCCGAGAACATCAGGCGTCTGGCGGAGCTCTCGGATAAAGCCAACGATCGCACACGCGCGGATCGCTATTACGCCCTGTGGATCAAGACGCAACCTGATAACGAAACCGCCGTGGTCAACGCGGCGGAGTATTACCGGCGCACCGGGCACCCGGCCAAGAGCCTCGAAACGCTGAACCGGTTTGTCGCTTCCCGCGAGGGGGCGGAGGCGAAGGCGCATGCGCTGACGCTTGTCGCGGATCACTACATCGAGGACGGACAGACGCAACAGGCAGAAAAGGCGTTGCTGGATGCCGCCGGCAAGAGCGAATCTGTCGAAATCGCCTTGCGCATCGGACGGTTCTATCTGACGACGGCGGATCAACCCAAAAAGGCCTTGCCCTGGCTCGACCGCGCGGTGAGCCAATCAGAGCAGGAAGCCTCCGCCCAGCTTCCCCAGGCGTTGATCCTCCGCATCGTCTGCCATCTGAATCGATCG
>CAZWWW010000273.1:0-4844 GCA_964637715.1 uncultured Phycisphaeraceae bacterium
ATCCCGATCGACCGGCACGACGGTACGATCCGTGTGGCCACCAATAACCCCTTTAATCTTTACGCCTTCGATGAGCTGCGCATGCTCATGGGCGCAAAGATCGAAACCGTGCTCGCCACCAGCGAAGACATCTCGCGCGTGATTAAGGAAGAGTTCGGGGTCGGGGGCGATACCGTCGAGCAGATGATCGGGGATACGGGCGTTGAAATCGTGCGCGACGACGATCCCGATAACGCCGACCTGATCGAGCAGGCGCAGGAAGCCACCGTTGTCAAACTGGTCAATGAGATTCTTCTTGAAGCCGTCCGCGACCGCGCCAGCGACGTGCACATCGAGCCTTATGAGAACGATCTCAAGATTCGCTACCGCATAGACGGGGTGTTGCACACGACCAACGTGCCGCCCGAGATTCGCCGCTTCCACGCGGCGATCGTGAGCCGCATCAAGATTCTCTCCAACCTCAACATCGCCGAAAAACGATTGCCGCAGGACGGCGGGTTCAAGATCAAGGCGCAGAACCGCGACATCGACCTCCGCGTGAGCATCATACCGACAGCCTTCGGTGGTGCGGTGGTCATGCGTATTCTCGACAAGCAATCGGTGTTGTTCTCGCTCGATCAGCTCGGGTTGATGGACGAACCGTTGTCGGGCATGCAACACCTGATCCGTCAACCCTACGGTATTGTTCTCGTGACCGGCCCGACCGGTTCGGGAAAAACAACTACGCTGTACGCGGCGTTAAACAGCATCCGTAGTGACAGTATCAAGATTCTGACTGTTGAGGATCCGATCGAATATTACCTGCCCGGGATTCAACAGGTGCAGGTCAAACCGCACATCGGTCTGACCTTCGCCTCGGGGCTGCGGTCGTTTTTGCGCCACGACCCGGACGTGATCCTCGTGGGCGAGATTCGAGACCTCGAAACCGCTGAGGTGGCGATCAACGCATCGCTCACGGGGCACCTTGTGTTCAGCACGCTGCACACCAACGACGCGGTCACCTCGACGACGCGCCTGCTCGATATGGGCGTGGAACCGTTCCTTGTATCAAGCTCCATCAGTGGTGTGCTCGCGCAGCGACTGGTGCGCAGCATCTGTTCCAATTGTCGTGAGGAGTATACACCAGACCCCGGTGATCTTCCGTCGGACTTCAAGCTCGAACCGGGACGTACGCTGTTCCGCGGGGCCGGTTGTCGCGATTGCCGCGACAGCGGGTTCCGGGGTCGCATCGGCATTTTCGAGCTACTCATGGTGACCGACGAGCTCCGTGAAATGATCGTCCAACGCCGCTCGGCCACCGATATGCTCGAGCTTGCGCGCAAAAACGGAATGCGGTTGATGCGCGACGACGGATGGTCGAAAGTGCTGAAGGGCATGACGACCATCGAAGAAATCGCACGCGTGACCAAGGTTGACGTCTCAGCCGTGGTGTAGCGCAGCGCTGCCCTCACTCCTGCCGCCTGTTCCCCCTCACGCCCACCGATCGGCCACCGTTTGTATCCTTTTGTCGAATCGCCATGCGTAGCGGACTTTGCGCTTGACTGCCTCCTACGCGTGTAGTAGGATTTCTCCGACAGATGTAGGAGGCGCAGCGCGGGACCGCTCGCACTGTTGGAGGGCGGCGTAGTTGGCACCGGTGAATCCGCGCGAGATCGAGTAAACCATGGCCGAGCGACAATACGACACCGGTAACGCCGAACTCGAGGTCCTCAAGGTGCTCTGGGATGAGGGACCCTCAACGGTGCGCGACGTGTTGACGCATTTGCATGATCGGGGGCGTCGCGTTGCCTACACGACGGTTCAGACACTGCTGACCCGGTTGGAGCAAAAGCGGTTTGTTCGCTGTGACAGATCGGATATGGCCCATGTGTTTCGGGCGCGTATCACGCGTGAGCGCGTCACGCAATCACGACTCAAGGCCCTGGTAAAACAACTATATGACGGGGCGGCGGGTCCGCTCGTATTGCAGCTTGTGCGTGATGAACAACTGACTCCCGAGGAGGTCGGCGAGCTTCAACGGCTTATCGAATCGTTTGACGCGACCGACGACGATGGTCAAACCAGCGGGGGGAGGGCATGATCGGTTGGCTTTCCATTTGGACCGAGGCGCTGTGGCGGAACGGCCTGGCGATCGTCCCTCTCGCCCTGGCCATCGTCGCCGTTACACGCTGGGTGCCCTGTCGTCCGGCCACGCGCCATTTCCTGTGGTTGATGGCCCTGCTGTGGCTGCTCATGCCACCCGCGTTGCCCTCTGTTTCGTTGCCGGCGCGTTCAACGAGACTGGTGGCTGGAACCGAAGAACAGCCTGCCCTCCGTGCGGACTCGAGTACCCGGCGTACCCCTTTAAGGCCGGACGGTTTGACCCTAGTTGAATCGCGCGACCCCTATGAAAAGGCGGAAGTAGACTTCGAGCCTCTGCGGTCGGATCGTTGGACAACGGGTGTCGACAACGCCAACGTTGGCGAAGTGTCGTCGGATGACACCTACGCGTATGAAGGTACGGACAAGCTAAAGGATAGAACGATCCGACCGTCGCAATCAGCCGCGCTGACGGTGGTGGATCCCGTGGGAGATCAGGACCGGACCCGGACGATGGCGCTGCTGAATGGTGCGGTCAGGCACGCAGCCGGTGCGATCGCTCCGCTGGGGTTCGTGGTGGGATCGCGCGTCAACGTGGCGCACTTGTGGAACATGCTCGAATCCGTGGCGTCGCGGTTTTTGTTTGACGGAGGCGCGCGGCCCACGACGCCGGAAAAAAAGCCCCCGCCTGCATTGACGGGTGCCGGTTTGACATCGCGCTCCGGCGAACTCAACGTCTTTCCCGCCGGCGCTGAGCGGACGACGAACCCGATCGAAGCCCGCGCTGACACCTGCCTCCAAACGAAGCAGCTCCTTGCCGTAACTGCGAAGGACTACTCTTTTGTATTGAGGCCGCGAAACAAATCTCGAACTTCCAGCTTTCAACCGCTGCGCAGGGTCCGGGCTCTCGGTGCGTCAATTGATTCGAGCGACCGAATCGACACCGTGGGTGAACCGGCGAATGCGACGGAAACGTACACGGAGCGCCCCACGGCACAGCAAGCGTCGAACCGATGGGTCGCGTGGGCGGGGGCCTTGATACGCATGCGCGACGCGTTCGGTGCGTTACCGGCCATCCCTACTGACTTCTGGCTGGGCGGTCTGCTCATTACTGTGGCCGTTGGACTGATGCGCCTGGTCGTGTTTCGCCTCCGCATCCGGTTTGCGCGGCGCGCGGATTCATCCACGATTCGACTGGTATCCGACGCGGCGAGCGCTATGGGTGTTCGCCGGGTACCGGAAGTATGGATAGGTCGGGGGCGCTTCTCGCCCATGATCTGGTGCGGACTGAAAACGCGGCTGGTGCTGCCGGAAGCACTCTGGTTGGAGCTCGACGACCTAGGCCGTCGCGCGGTCGTGTTTCACGAGTTGGCGCATGTCCGCCGGCGCGACCACCGCGTCATCTGGATCGAGCTGATCGTGGGCTGTTTGTACTGGTGGCATCCCGTGGTGTGGTTTGTCCGTCACAGGCTACACGTCGAAGCCGAAACGTGCTGTGACGCCTGGGTAACCACGCTACTGCCGCGCCGGCGCCGCCACTACGCCAATGCCCTGTTAAAAACGAGAGAATATCTGGGAACAAGCCGCCGCCCGGTGCCGACGCTCGGTATCGGCGTGACGACGCCACGCGCCAAACGTTTAGCCAGGAGAATAACGATGGTGATGACTGAGCAAACAAGACCGAGATTGACTGCGACGGGTTTCCTGCTGGCCACCGTGATGGCCGGGGTGGGATGGGTAGCTGTTCCTGCCCAATCCTGCCCGCCGGAGGAAGGCGGAGCCCGCGTCAAAGCAAGTGTCCACCGTGGCGAAGCGCATACTGACGGCGCTTGCCCAAAAACCTGTGACCACAAGGGCGCGGTGGCAGGCGTCCATGTATCGTCCGGGAAGACGTCGTTTGAGCGGTATCTCGCCGGCAAGGCGCACGGCGTCGAAGAGACCGGTGCTTCCGATTCGAACGCCTGGGCGATGCTGGCCGGTGATCGGGGGTCGGCGAGAGACCGTTACGAATTGCTTGAACGCCGTCTGGACGAATTGACTGACCAACTTGATGAGATGAAAGATGTGCTGGATGACGCCCTTGAGCGCGAGCATGGCGATCAGGACGCGGACGACGACGATGCTGACGCAGAGGAAGATCATGAACGGGGACACCGGCACGCTGATGGGTTCCGCGTTCATCGCGCGCCGCGCCCTCCACGCGCGCCTCGTGCACCCCGGGCACCCCGCGCGCCCCGTCCTCCACGTGCACCTCGTGCGCCGTTTGGGCACGGGCACGGCGCGTTCACGCCCGGTCCCCATTGGGGTGACATGGCACGAGGAGAGAAAGTGTGGCGGTCCTACGAACTTCCTGAAGGCAAACTCAGGATGTTCACGGAATTGATGGTTCGCGATGATGTCCCGGTCCTGGTTCGCCCGGATGACGACGAAATCGCCATCCAGGCTACCGAACACCAGCACGCCGTGTTCAATGCGTTTTTCCGAATCATCGATCCTTCTTTCTCCAGTCGATATTCCCGTATCAACCCGTTAATAAGCGACCGTGCGGTATCCTGAATCACCTTTCCCGTCCGCTGAAACCCCAACCACCTGGCAAATCCAACGATGGCATCTTCACGCTCCGTCCAACTGTGCCCTTGAAGGGAAGCGACGAACTGATCCTTGAGGAATTCCCGTTCGTAGTCCTCAATGGATCGCGTATCGAGTTGTAGCTCTCCTCCTTCGTTCTGAACGAGCCCTCGGCGCACCGCAGTCCGAATGGCATT
>CAZWWW010000274.1:0-4840 GCA_964637715.1 uncultured Phycisphaeraceae bacterium
CGCGCGGATCTAAGGGATATGCCGCATTCGGAAGTCAGTTCGCTGATTCAATCATTTGTTGACGCGCCCACGAACCGTGGGCTTGCCGGTCGCGCGCGACGCGGGCTCAATGCTGCGTCGGACGGGATGTCCTGCAAACGACAGGGTGCGCGGCGCGACGCTGGCGGGGCAGGCGATTCTTCGCGCGCCGATTAGATCCCGGTTATCCATTCTTCCGTCCGGACAATGTTGAGGCGCTTTTGCCTTGGTGCCCCCTACAAAAAGTGATTCTATGTCCGATAACGGGCGGATGAATCACGCCGGCAACTAGGGGGGACGATACTACTGTTGGGTGTGCCCGAACCGGGGGCGTTTTGCCGCTGTGAGATGAGAGACCGTGCAACGGCGGTTGCTGGTGGCTCGGCGTTGAGGACGGGTTCGAATGGGAGCGGGCGGTTCGAGAATATGCTTCACATGGCGGGTAATCTTGACACTGGGTCCGCCGATGGCTATCCTAATTGTCAGCGGAGGTTATGGGAACGAGCAACGACGGCGCTGAACCGAGGCCGTTCGCCGGGTGTTTTCCTGCGAACGGCATGGCATCAAGGGGGGTGTTCGGTTGTGGTGTCGCGTTTGGAAGCACTGAGTGGCGGTGCTCCAAACTTTGGGGGATCCGATGGCGGGGCGTACCACACGTCATGGTCGGATCTTACCTGCGCCTGTTCTAACAATAAGTCTTTTTGCGCCGGGTTGATGATGTTGTATCGTGCGGTGGTGCAAGCCCGTCGGACCACGACGGGGTAAACCTACAGATACCAGGCGGTAACCGTAAACGCGGTTGTCGTGGTATCTCAGTTCCGCACGCCGATGGTGTAGGGTGAGAAGGGTGTATATCATGCGAATCAGGAACGCTTGGATCAACGGGCTGGTGCTTTGCGGTCTCGCTGCGGGGCTCAGCGTAGTTAACGCCGCCGAGCTTAAAATTGGTGTCAATAGTCGCACGCTACGCGATGCGCGCGGTAGCAGCGTGGTTGTCGAGAAACTGCCGTTCGATAACGTAGCGGCGAACCACGCGATCACCATGCAACCGCTGCGCGCCCACCTGGAGCGGGCGATCGTCCGTACCGGACCCGGCGCCGGGAGCGTTGTGGCATCGAGTGCGGAGAAGCTCATTTATGCCAACACGATCGACCGTTTTGTCCTGGCGCTCCCAGCCAACCAACTCGTGGCCGACGACCTCACGCTCCTCACGGCAGTTAACTGCAAGCTTCGGCGCTTCTCATTCAGTGTGGTCGGTCGGGCGAACCCCGTGCAAGCCGGCGGACCGTACTCAATCAGCTATGCCCTTTACGAAAACTGCCCGCAGGCGGGTGGGCCCGGTGCGCAGGCCATACCCGGAACTGAAGGGATCGTCAGCTTTGCGGACGATTCGGTGATTAACACCATTGAGCACATCGTGTCCGCCGGAACGGACGTTCTTTTGCCGCCCACGGTGTGGCTGGGCATCCAACCTAACCGTTCCAACGTTGGTGTGGTTGGAGGAGCGCCGGCGTTCGTCGGCTTCTCTCAGGACAAACTGGACTTTCCCGGTTCGGCGTGCAACGCCGACGCGGGGGGGTTCCCGACCAATCCACACGCGAGTTTCAGAGCATCAGTTTATGGTGACGCGACCTGTGCGGATGCCTATCCGGCCTATCTCAATCTCGCGCCGGGGCAGGGTGGGTTTAACGAGGGGTCACAATGGTGTTTTGCCGACGATCTCCAGCTAAATCAAAACGATTGCCTGCTGATCGGTTACGACGTAGGCGTGAGCCTGGATTCCACGGCCACTTCCTCGTCGTTTCGTGTTCGTTTGCATAGTGACGCCGGCGGTTTGCCGGGGGCTGAGATTCTAGGTACCGCCAGAAACGCTACCTTTACCGGAACGGGGAAGTTTGTCCAGCATGTTAAGTTTGCAGTGCCCGTTCAGTTGAACACGGACCGCGTGTGGATGACGATGCAAATCGCTAACACCGGCGGTGGGTGGATCCTGACGCGCAAGAATGCTTCGATCGGTAATACCGCATCGGGATTTGCGCGGAGCGCGAGCGGGAAGCGATGCTTGCAGATGCTGACAGAACCGGACTGGGAAGCGACCAGTCCGGCAGATCCTCCGCTACGAGATCTTACGGCCCATGGCGGTTTCGAGGTGACTCTTTTTTGCGGTGGGCAAGCACCGTCGGGCGCTTGCTGCGACATGTTCCTCACCGACGACGGGCTCTGCGCCGGTGGGTTCTGTGTCGGGGGAGAATTCGACGGGCTTGATTGCTTCGCCGACATCGATTGTCAGGGTGATCCCCAATGCCGCGATCTTCCGGAGATCAATTGTTCTTTCCCACCGAGCGGCACGAACTTTCGTCCGAAGTGGCAGCGGGGGGCGGCGTGCCGAACCTGCTCAGGTGGGGTCAATGACGGGTTGACCTGCACGTCCGACGAGAAATGCCCGGGCGGTACCTGTGCGGGTGCGGCTCCGTTCGGTTCGAATACGCCCTGCGGGGTTGCGGCGTGTTGCACACCCTCGGAGGGATGCGACAACATTTCGGAGAAGGAATGTGCGGTGCTCGAGCCGCCTTACGAGCCGAACAAGCGCCAATGGCAAATTGGCAGGTATTGTGGGCAGGATGGGCAGCGTTGTCCGCGTATTGCGTGCTTGGGGCGCGAAGGATCTTGTACGGAAGCGCGAGCGCGCTTTTGCAGCGTCGGTGGTGTGATTACGGAAACCGGTTGTGACCGAGACAGTGACTGCAAAGCATTCTGCGGCGATCCGCGTTGCGTCGGAGGGCCGGTTCCCGGTACGCCGTGTAGCCAGCCCAACGATTGCCAGGGCGGCATTTGCCGGCTTCGCTGCGTGGGGGGCTCGAATGCCGGACTCGCTTGTACAGCCGATAGCGGGTGTAATCAAGACGGGCTTTGCACATTCTGGGATCCCGCAAACCCATCTCTGAGTTTCTGCATTGGTGGGACGAACGACGGGTTTGAGTGCGTTTTTAACTTTGAGTGCCCGGACGGCGTGTGTTCGACCAAGCGGTGCTGTCTTTCAGGCGACACCAATGAGTGTCGCGACGACAGGGACGGCGGAGCCTGCACAGAAGACCGCGAATGCGCGGACGCTTTTTGTCCGGGGTCGCCGGGATGCGAGAACCCACTTTGTTGCACGGCGGTTTGTGATGAGGAGTTTCGTACACAGGGCACAACCTTTTGCTGCGATTTCCACTGGTTTCAGAGCTGCGCGAACCTCGCAGCCGATCAGGCGGCGAATACGAGCGATTGTTTCCTGACAGCCGAGAACGATGAATGTCGGCCGATGGGGCGCTCCGCCGGGGCGTCGAGTATTGCCCTGGGTGGGACTACCGAAGTGCCGATGAAGGGTTCCACGAATACCCTAACGTCCGAACCGGGGTTCTGTTGTCACACCGGTTTTGAAAACCACTGCGTGCGGGGTGGGACGGATTCTAATGAGTTCTGCTTCCAGGATTCCGACTGCTTCGACACGGGGTGCGTTCGCGTTTGCGTGGGCGGTCTAAGTGCCGGCATCCAATGTACAGGGTTCAAGAAGTGTTTCAACTTCGCAAGTTTTCAGTTCGGAGACCTGTGTACCACCAATTTTGATTGCCCGAGTGGTGATGTGTGCGTCTCGCCCGAGTGCTCGGATTTGCTTCCGAACGGAACGGGGACGTGTAGTGATCTTTCTTGCGTCGGGCCTGATTTTAATCCGAATAACCCTCTTGTAGCCTGTTCGACCGCAGCCGACTGCAATGAAAACAACTTTTGCGTCACCCGCGCTCCTCAGCCGAGCGCGCCGGCAGCCGGAACCGTCTGGTACAAGTTCACCATTCCGCCGGGTCCGGACCCGGTGAGCGTAGAGGTGAATACCTGTCGCAGCATTAACACGAATGCAACGGATTCCCTGTTGCAAGTGTTTGGAGCCGTCGATCCGGACCGCGGGATTTGTCAGGATCTCGGAAAATGTGCGAATGGAGACTTCTGCAATTTGGGCGCTCCGAGTTGTTCAGACGCGTCGAACTGCAACCCGCAGGACCTCCAGTGTTCGATCGCGAGCCAGGATTGTCCGCTCGAGCTGCCCTGCGTGGTGGATCTCGTGGCGCAGTGCAATTCGCTGGTGTTGCTTGGTTGCAACGATGACGACATCGGCGGTTGCGTGGCCGAGGGGCACGCTGATCGACCGGGCAACGCCAAACTCTGCGTGCCCGACCTGGCGCCCGATCAGACCTATTTCGTGGAAATGGGGCATAAAGGTACTGACCGTAACTTTGGCGACACGGACGGGGTGTATCGCCTTGACGTGTTCGCGGCGTCAAGCTGTCCGAGTGATACCGAGCCGAACGACACCTGCCGCAATGCACTGGACGTTGGCGATGGCGTTTTTCCGTTCGATCTTGACCTGGCCACGTTTGATTGCCCGGCTCCGGATTGCCTTCCCGGCAGTCGCCGCGACGTGTGGTTCCGGTATGTTGCCCCGGTGTCCGGAACGGCTGTATTCACCACCTGCGGTCCGGATCTCGCGAGCACGCCGAATACGCAAATGGCGTTGTACGATAACTGTGATTGCCCGACGGTGAATACGGTGATCCCCGCGTTCAAGTGCAGCTTTGCCGTCGGTGGTGAATGCGGCGAAGGCTCGCTGATCACTACGGACGTTCAGGCCGGGGATTGCTTCATGGTGCGCGTGGGCGACCGAAACTTCCTGGGCGGCCACGGCAATCTGACGATCTCGACGCTGAGTGAGGATTGCAATACCAACGGTATAGAGGACGTGTGCGACACAGACTGCACACTGTCCGGTTGTTCGGTATCCGGATGT
>CAZWWW010000275.1:0-4839 GCA_964637715.1 uncultured Phycisphaeraceae bacterium
CGCGCAACCCGAACATACACCTAACGCGCTACGCTTGGAGTAAGGATGCTCTAGCCAAGGGTTCGGCCGACACAGCCTGTTCAATGACGGCGCGTTAAAAACCTGCATCGTCTCGGCTGGACGTCACGTTCGTTGTTCGTCGAATTCGTCGTTCACCGACAAAGCGGGGGTTGGGAGAATCCGTCCGGTAGCGCAGGCGTTCGATGCACCCGGTCTATGCGGGCGGCGTACCGCGAGCGATCAGATCCTTCATCTCTCGAACCGCGCGGCGCAGGCCTACAAAAACCGACCGCGCGATGATTGAGTGACCGATGTTGAGTTCGATGAAGCCGGGCATGGCGGCGATGGGACCGATGTTGCGGTAGGTGAGTCCGTGGCCGCCATGAACCTCCAACCCCGCATCATATCCGGTGTCTATAGCGCGACGCAGCTCTTCAAGGGCGGCGGCGCGCTCCGTGCGAAGTTGAGCACCTACGGCGGGGACATGTGGTCGAGCTGTTGGGCCCGGGGCTGTGCTCGCTGGTGGTTGGTTGGTCGCGCAGGCTGAAGCCTGCGGCTCAGACGGGTTTCCTAGTGCTCGTTCTTGTTTCAGATTCACCGCGTCCCGGTGTGGGCTCCTTGTCAACGGCGGCACTGATTGGGTAACCGTCGCGGTGGGGCTGGCGTGGGCAAAACGACCGGTCCAGAGTTCGATCGCATGAAAGCCCAGTTCCGCGCAGGCGCTGATCTGCTCGCCGATCGGCTCAATAAAGGCGCTCACGATAATACCCGCATCACGCAAACGCCGGACGACGTGACCGATGCGGTCACTGTGGCGTATCACGTCGAGACCGCCCTCGGTGGTGAGTTCCTCGCGTCGTTCGGGTACGAGTGTGCATTGGTCCGGTCGAAGTTGTTCGGCGATGCGCACGACGTCCTCGGCGACGGCCATCTCCATGTTGAGCTTGACGCCGACGGTTTCTTTGAGGAGTCGTGCGTCGCGGTCGATGATGTGCCGGCGGTCTTCGCGAAGGTGGAAGGTAATACCCTCCGCCCCGCCAAGCTCGGCTTCGACCGCCGCCCACACGGGATCGGGTTCGTCCGTTCGTCGCGCCTGCCGCACGGTAGCTACGTGATCGATGTTGACGCCGAGTAGGGCCATGGGTTTTCTCGCGAACGAATCCTGCTTGTCACCTACGCGGCACCAACTCCGCCTGTACCGCGTGATCGCCCCCGCCAACGGATAGACGACGCTGACGTTCACACCACTTTACGCGTGCCCGGCGAGCATAATACCTGGCTTCGGTCACCGCAACATGGTCACACAAGCGGGTGTCGTCGAACGGCGCCGCGCTGGTGACCTGTTAACGCTCCTTCACCGGCAGGCTCGGCTATGACGTCTTGCTCCTCCTTCGTGGCGCTGGCATGTTATATGCAAGACAAGTACTACGGATCGTTTAGCGCGTTTTCAGATATTGTGTATCGCCGAATCGAGTCGTTTTGCCGGATGAAACAGTGATTCGACCGCTACACAAAAAGAGCGCTTGCTCTAGGTACGAGCTTGTTTCGTCTGATCGGAAGCAGCGATCCGTTCGGTAGCGGTCTTGAACGGGGCGCGATGAGGAGTCGTTAATGATGACTCGTTTCAGCTATGCACATGGCGCTTCACCGACACCTCTGCTGGGCGAGACGATCGGGCAATGCCTTGATCGTATCAGTGCGCAGTGTCCGGACAATGAGGCATTGGTGTCCCTGCATCAGGAGCGCCGGTTCACCTACCAATCGTTCGTGAGCGTGGTCAACCGGGCGGCCAGGGCGTTTATTCGTCTGGGTATCAACCGCGGCGATCGCGTGGCGATCTGGTCGATCAACAATTACGAGTGGGTTGTCGCCCAATTCGCCACGGCCAAGATCGGCGCGATCCTCGTTAACATTAATCCCGCCTACCGCACGCACGAACTGGAGTATGTGCTGAAGCAGTCACGGGCGCGGGTTCTGTTGCTGATCGAGTCGTTCAAGGCGTCGAACTATGTTGACATGTTTTACGAGGTCTGCCCCGAAGCGCGAAAGGCGGAACCCGGCGCGATCGACTCCTGGCGGTTTCCGTTTCTCAAGAGCGTCATTTTCATAGGGCGTAAGGAACACCCCGGTATGATCACGCGCCGAGCTTTTGCGGAACTGGGCGACGACTGTGCGGACGATTCCCTGCACGATCGCGAGGACGAGCTCGATATCGACGACGTGATCAACATTCAGTATACCTCCGGTACGACCGGGTTTCCCAAGGGCGTTACCCTCACGCACAACAATATCCTTAATAATGCGTTCTCCTGCGGTGAGATTCTGAAGGTGACGCCCGCCGATCGCCTGTGCGTTCCGGTGCCGTTTTATCACTGTTTCGGCATGGTCCTCAGCAATCTCCTGGCTATTGCGCACGGGTGTACGATCGTGCTCCCCGCTCCCTGGTTCGAACCGGGCGCGGTCCTCAAAGCGGTCCAGGATGAGCAGTGTACCGTTTTGCACGGCGTGCCCACGATGTTCCGGGCGGAGCTGGATCACCCCGGGTTCGCGTCGTTCGATCTGTCCACGCTGCGCACGGGGATTATGGCGGGCGCACCCTGTCCCATAGAATTGATGAAGCGCGTCGTCGACCAGATGCACCTCAATGACATATTGATCGCCTACGGTGAAACCGAGGCGTCACCGGTAACGACGATCACCCGCCCGAGCGACGGCATCGAGCGCCGGGTGAGCACCGTGGGGCGCGTGATGCCCCATCAGGAACTCAAGATCATCGACAGAGAAACGGGCAAAACCGTTCCTCGCGGCGTGCCGGGTGAATTGTGCTTCCGCGGTTATATGGTGATGAAGGGGTACGACAACCTGCCGGAGGAAACCGCCGAAGCGCTGGATGAGAACGGCTGGCTGCACTCCGGCGACATCGGCACGATGGACCAGGAGGGTTACGTCAAGATCACCGGGCGTTTGAAGGAAATGGTGATCCGAGGCGGCGAGAACATCTACCCGCGGGAAATCGAGGAGTTCCTGCAAACGCTTGACATCATCGCTGACGCCTATGTCGTGGGCGTCCCGGATGAGAAATACGGCGAGGAGCTGCTCGCCTGCGTGACCCTGCATCTCAAACCCGACGAGCAACCGCCCACACCGGAAGCGTTCCGCGCGATGTGTACCGGCAAGATCGCCCACTACAAGATTCCGCGCTATTGGATGGTGGTGGATTCATTCCCCATGACGGTGACGGGCAAGGTCCAGAAATTCAAGATCCGCGCACAGGCGATCAAACAATTCCACCTGCAGCGCGCCGCTTCTATCGAAACGGCCTGAGCGGGCTCAGTGCGTCGGCGGCGCGGTTGACATCGCAAGTGCGTTGACGTAGTCCCCCGGGACTATGAAATCCCCCTCAGTTCCTCCCGGAGACAGAGCACGCTCTGTCTTTGTGTAGCGGTCGAATCACTGTTTCGTCCGGCAAAACAGCTCGATTCGGCGGTACACGATATCAGAAAACGCTCGAACAGCGGCTTATCCTCGCAGGAACCGGGCGCGGAGAATCGTTGCATCTACCGTATTGCATTGACAGTGAGGTGAGCACCTGATCGCGGGGTGGATAGCGTCGCTACGGTGCGGCGGCGAGAGCACGCTGGTCCTATTTCAGATTTACTACGTCATCTGCAGGAACCCACGGCGGCGTACCTGCGGTGTTCGGGGTCTTCCGCAGGGACGCCGCGAAGGGGTTATGGCAGCACACCCGCCGGTTCGGCCTGCCCCTCGTGCCGACCGACCTCGCCCTGGAGCCTGCACGCCTCTGCGACTACGCGCGGTTCGTGGTGCCCACGGACGCAGCGTCTATAGCCTAACCATATAAGAATAATCCCCAGGAACTCTCCGACATACAAGGCCTCAACCAGGCCCCATTTAGTCAACCCACCGCCGATCGCCGGCAGCAACGCTCCCATCGCGATAAACGCATTGCCGATGGCTCGATCGCGCGTCGTGGTTTTTCGAGCGAAACGTACCGCACTGAGCACCGCACCACCAATCAAGAACACGGCCGCGTAGGTGTTGATAATCGGCGTCAATGGCCTTACCCACTGCCAGCCAAGCGCTTCGCCGCCTGGTTTGTACGGCTCAAGTGCAGCGACGTTTGTGGGTGAAAGAAATACGATAACCGCCATCACCACGATGAAGGGTACTGTTATGGCCGAGAGGATATGTGCCGTGCGTCGCCGCAGCAGGAGATAGACCGTCCCCTGTGCCAGTGGATACCCTCCGAGCAACGCCCCCGCTACATACCAGGACTTGTTGAGCAGGGGCGTATTTCCAAACAGGGTAATGCTTGCCTCCAGCGCGGTCCCCAACCCATAGGCCCCCACGCCCACCGCCCACCACGCGAGATGCGCCCCTTTTCCTTTTTTCAGACGACGCTTGATGAGGACTGCGCAGAACGCAATCGACAGCAGCGTCGTAGCGATCGGCAGATAATGAATGAGGTGGGGTTGTTGTGCGACGAGTGGGTGGCTCATGTGTGACGTCCTGGTACCGGGTTGTCTTTGTCGTTCTCTTTTTGAGTTAACGGGGGTTCCCGTAATAGCATCAGCTCAATACTGCGGCGCAGCCCGTCAGGACGGGTGTTAAACAACGAGCTACAGCACAGTCAGTTTTCATGTAGCGTTCTG
Organism: uncultured Phycisphaeraceae bacterium; assembly: GCA_964637715.1. Taxonomy (GTDB): domain Bacteria; phylum Planctomycetota; class Phycisphaerae; order UBA1845; family UBA1845; genus CAZWWW01. The sequence continues at coordinate 4,674 of CAZWWW010000275.1, forward strand.
CCCGCCAGCATTCCCTACTCCAAAGGCGGGATTGACGAGGGCGAGTCGCTATACAATAACTGACTTTGCACTAAATAACTCCCCACAATAGGGAAAGTGGACTATGCGGCTTTGGATTGCAGGTATACATCGCGTTCGACCTCGAAGGGGCGGCGGTGCTGAAGCC
>CAZWWW010000276.1:0-4819 GCA_964637715.1 uncultured Phycisphaeraceae bacterium
AGCGCATCGCGACGGTTCATGATTATCTTTCCATGACCGGTTGCAACATGGACCGGGTGGTGATCGAACCGGGATTGCCCGGCGGTCAGGGTATGCCCGCGCGCCGCGCGCTCGAAAAGCAACACAGAATGGACAACCCACAGGATCAGAACCGCGGCGCGCCGATGTTAGCACTGCCCACGCAGTAACCGCTTGCCGTGGGACGACCAGGTGCGTTTGACGGAATCGGATCGAAGGCGTGCGAGCGGACACGGACACAATCGAGAGACGGTTGTTGATATGAGTCACGAGGAACGAATCATGAAGCGAATCAAGCGTGGAATCGGTTATCTGATGACGCTTTCGCTGGTAACGGCGGGGTGTGCCAAATCACAGTTCAATCTCACGAGTCGCGAGCGTACGACGCTGGCCGCCGTGCGCGAATCGCGGATCCTTAATGCGCGGGAGGCGCCGACACCGTCGATTCTTCCCGAAACGCACTACGCGGCTGCGCGCTTGTTCGAAGAGCAGGGGCAAATAGGGCGGGCGCTTGATCAATACCAAAAAGCCGTGGCGCTCAAACCGAAGTATGTAGCGGCCCACCACCACATTGCCCTCTTGCTCAGCAAAATGTCAAGGCATGATGAGGCCATCGCGGCGTTTCAACGCGCCGTGGCGCTCAAACCGAACGATGCGCGCCTGCGCAACAACTACGGCTTTGAATTGATGTTTGTCGAGCGCTGGGCTCAGGCCGAAGCGGAGCTTCATACCGCCATCGACCTGGAACCGAAATTCGCTCGCGCTTATGTCAACCTGGCCATGGCGGTGAGCAAGCAGGGTCGCTTTGATGAGGCGCTCGCTGCGTTTCAACAGGTATTACCCGAACCGGACGCCTATTATAACCTCGGGTTGTTGTACCGGGGGCAACGGGAATACGGCAAGGCGTCCACGACGTTTCAGCATGTGCTCTCGTTGAATCCGAAGTTCACCGCGGCGCGGAAACAACTCACCGAGCTGGAGAAGCTGGTCGGTCGAGACGCCCTGGGTCAACGTGCCCAACGGCTCGCCGAGGCGACGCCCCCGACTCAGCGCGTCAATCCGGTTGCGCTCTCCCACGTGCCCGCACGAGCGAACCATGTTGCGACCGTAACCACCGTGAACGCTGCATCCACCGTGAAGTCCACGAGAACGTTTTGGAAGAGTGCACGGCAGCCAAACGCGTCGGCGACCAACCAACCGTCGGTGCGCGGGTACACCGCCGTGAGCCGGGCGAACCAGGAACCGCTCGATGTGTGTGTACCGATTGAAATGTGTCCGGTGATGGAGGACTATCCCGCGCCCGAGCCGCTCGAAGCCATCGCCTCGATCGCAACGCCGATTGAGCAGGAGCCGGATTGCCCGGAAGACTCGGTCGTCACGATGAAGCCGATCGCCCCGTTATTGGCCAACCATTCACCGCGCGTGGCTACGTCGGTAGCAGCAGCGTCGCGCGTTGAAACCCTGCGTCGATCGCGCGTCGATGTGCCGCTGGCCGGTTCGGCGGTGGCGACGGCGTTCGCACGCGGCACCTGGGCGGATTCGGCTCCTTCCAGAAACCCGACATTCAACCATGCTAGAGATATTGCGTCGCTCAATGCAGCGCTGCGGCGCGTGCGTCGAGAGATTGATGCTCTGCGACACGAAGATCGTGTCCACAGCGAAGCGTACGCGGCGGTGCGCAGCGAGCACTACAACGCCGGGTTGGCGGCGTCACAGGTGGAACTGCGTCCGGCAAGAAAATACGCCGGTACGCCTACGGCGCTAAGCCGTTTCTCCGCGCTTCAGTTGAAAGGGGCGGGTGCGGAATCCCTGACTTCGATCGTTGCGCCACGCAACGGGCGTAGGACGCTTCGGCGCACACCCAAATCCATGCTGGTGAAGGACAAGCCGGTTCCACAGCAAAAGGTACGCCGCGGTCGACCCCGCACGGACGCCCGCAATATGGATTGGCTGCCGCCGTTCACGCGCGTTCAAGCCCATGATCCGTGGTACACGCCGCCGGTGGCGCCTCAATACATCAGTCAGGCAAAGCGGCGGGTGGTCAGCGATGCGTGGTTGCGGGATTTCGATGAGCTTGACGGGTTGATCTCGATTATGCGAAACGAAATCCTCTGTCAAAACGAACTCAAGGCCGAGATGTCAATCCCCGCCTGGCGGCACCACGACGAACGGGATGTCTCGACGCCCGATCCGGAACCGATCATGTGCCCGCTGCCCGAATCTGTGGATCGTCAGGTGTGCAATCCGGCGATACCCGACCAAGACACGGACACGGTTATCGTGGGCGACGCCCGCGCTCCCCGCCGCGATTCGCTACGGAATCGATAGTCAGACACCGGTCAAGGTGGCGATTCCCTAACTGTAACCGCAAGATGTGCGGTTACGCTGCGCGCGGCCGATGGCCGCCGTTTTGATTGCCCGTTCACCCTTCCCGCCTGCCGGGAGACGTTCAATTACGTGCTGTTCCCGCTGAGAAGCCGCCCTGTGAACACCTTTCCGATTGACGGGGCTCTCTTGCAGACCCGTTGCCGTTGCGCATGATAGAGAGCGAGCGCCGGGGACCTGTTTCGGTTGACCAGTTGTCTGACCGGGGGATTGGTTCCATGCAACGATAGAATGAGAATGAGAGTGCACGCTGCGATATGTGGCGTCTTGAGCTTATGACCAAACTTGCGTTCATCGCACTCGGTGGGGCGGGCGGATCGGTCCTGCGGTATGCCTGCGCGGGCTGGGTCCAGCGTGCCTCGGGGGGGCTGTTCCCCGTCGGAACGCTTACGGTCAACGTCGTCGGCTGTCTGGCGATCGGGTTCTTTGGGATGGCTCTAAGCGGTCCGGTGCTCATGCGCGATGAATACCGCCTGGCGCTGATGGTCGGATTGTTTGGTGGATTCACGACCTTCTCGAGCTTTGGGTGGGAAACGTTTTCGTTGATCAACGACGGTGAGTGGTGGCGGGCGGGGGCGAACCTCATGATGAGCAACGGGGTCGGGCTGCTGGCGGTGTGGGTTGGATACCGGTTGGGTGAGCGCTGTTACGGAGGTTGACGCTATGGAGCGTTTTGAGCGAGGTCGTCTGTTGAGAATCTACCTGGGCGAAAGCGACCGCATCCATGGCCAACCGTTGTATGAAGCGATCGTACTGAAAGCACGCGAAATGCACCTCGCCGGCGCGACCGTATTGCGCGGTCCCCTTGGCTTTGGGGCGAACAGTCACCTCCACTCAGCGAAGCTGCTTCGCCTGTCGCAAGACCTGCCGATCCTGATTGAAATTGTCGACACGCGCGAGCAGATCGACGCGTTCCTGCCCCATGTAGACGCTCTGCTTGGTGACGGTCTCATCACGCTCGAGGAGGTGCGTATCGTGCGGCACCGACCCGCACGGGCGGACAGCGACGACGCATCCTGACCGATCGACCGCGTCACCCGGCGGGGTTGTTCCCTTGCCGCGGGTGGCTTTCATCGTTCGTCGCGACTAACATCCTGTTACAGGAGTTGGAGAACGCTCTATTCTCAGGGTAGCGATCGGATCACTGTTTCGCCCGGTGGGGCGGCTCAGCGGGGCGATACACGATACGCAGAATGCTATAGCATGGGTTGGCAGGACATCATCGCACTTTCGATCGCCGTTATCGCGGCGTTTTACGTTGGCCGGAAGATGTGGCGCTCTTTTGGGGGGGAGGGGGAATGCCACTGCGCGCAGGCTGATCCCACCGCAACCCGTAAGCCCGCGTGCGGTGCTCGAACCGGGCTCAAACGCACAGCGCTGGTAACCCCTGACCAGGTCGGTAAGCCCGAGCACCAGAGCAAGCCCTTTTGATGTGTAGCGGTTGAATCGCTGTCTCGTCCGGTAAGACGACTCGAGTGGCCGGTACCCAACATCGGAAAACGCGCCGGCAACCCACGGCACAGCATCAATCCGATTGCCGCAGCTAGGACATAACCTATTGTAAAACAGGAATCTATGTGCTGTCGGCCCGTCCGTAGATGGTCGTTTCGTATGGCCTTCCGGTTACGCCCGTCAAGTTTTTCGTCGTACGTCTCCGATAACAGTGACCAGCGGATGGAGCCGCTGCGCCCACGCGGGGCGCTCACGACCGGGCTTGACGCATGGAGGCTTCCTGGTGGACGTGGAATCGCAGCTTGAGCGTAGAGATGCGACGGTGCAGCGCCGGCGAGCGCCCGGAGCGCCGGTCCGTCTGCGTTTCCCGTTCAGCGATCCCGTCACCGTGGACGATGAGACAGCCTCGGGTCCCATCCAGCTCGAGCTCGAAGTGACAGGCGGTACCGGTGACTTCGCCGTGTGGCTCGATGATGAATGGTGGGCTGAGGCTATCACGCATTGGGCAGACGACGATGTGACGGTTCTCGTCGGTCAAACGCCCAGTGCGCTCGCCCACCCGATTCTGCGTCACCAGCTTGACATGCTGCGCCGCGTGGTTCCCAGTTGGCGGTTGGTGGCGTATGCCTACCGGGATGACATTGAGGGGGACGTTGAGATGGAAGCAGTGGCCACAAGCCCGTACCACGAAATCCGCTTCATCGACGAACTCCGGTCGAATCGCGCGTCCGCGGCGCGTGTACAGCCGGTTCCCGCCCTGCCCGTATTGTTCAGTCGTATACGCAAAGTGCAGTCACGGCGGCGCGTGTCGACACCGATCCTTGTTCGCCTGCCCGCCCCGTCGCCGGACGCCGCGACCCGATTGATCGAAACGCACGGGGCGGTGGACGGAAAGACCCGTCGTTCGGTCGACGTGCCGACCTCCTGCCGATGACACCTCGCCAACGAAGACGATGACGGTGGG
>CAZWWW010000277.1:0-4809 GCA_964637715.1 uncultured Phycisphaeraceae bacterium
GCATGAGGTCGCTCAACGAGGGGGCACTTGCGGAGCGGTGCTCAACGCCGCGAACGAAGCAGCCGTAGCGTTGTTTCGCCGCGGTGCGATTCGGTTTGGTGAAATCGTACCCCTGGTGAAACAAACGCTGTCCGAACATGAATGCCTGCCGACGCCGACGCTCGACGAGCTACTCATGGCGGACCGCTGGGCCAGACAAGAGGTGACTCGATGTACAACGTGTTAACGGCGCTCTTGATGACGAACAAGGCCATGGTGGGCCTGTGCGCCCAGGCAACAAGATTAACCCATTCCGGGTTGAGCGCCGGAGATGCCGGGCCTCTGGATCTTGTCGGCGGACTATGGCTTGCGCAGTCGGCACCGCTGGCGGTGTGGAATGCGGTTTGGCCTTATTTGATGATGATACTCGGGTTCTCCGCGATCGTGTTCATTCACGAACTCGGTCACTTCGCGGTTGCGAAATGGGCGGGGGTGCGCGTCGAGCGGTTTGCCGTCGGGTTCGGGAGAGAATTGTTCGGTTTCACCCGTGGGGAAACACGCTATTCATTCAACATGCTGCCGCTGGGCGGGTACGTAAAAATGCTCGGGCAGGAGGACTTCGACGACAAGTCCAACGAATGGAAATTTAAGGAAGACCCGCGCTCCTTCGCCAACAAACCGGTCGGCCATCGCATGGCCATCGTCTCCGCCGGTGTGGTGATGAATATCGTGTTCGCGGCGTTCCTGTTTATGATCGTCTTTATGATCGGTATGAAGGCCGTGGCCCCGCGCATCGCCTACGTCGAGCCGGACAGTCCCGCGGAAAAAGCAGGGCTGCTTCCCGGCGACGTGGTCAAACAGATCAACGGCGAGAAGGTGCTCGAGTTCAACGAAGTGCGGTTCAGTGTTTTGCTGGCTCAACCGCACAAACCGATTGAGTTTACCGTCGAACGTGGCGGCAAACTGACCAACATCTATGTGGAGCCTGAGAACCGACGACCCGATTCGTCCGCCGACGTGCGGCGTCAGGTGATTGGTATCGGATCGGGCATCACACCGGAGATCGTCGCGGTCGGTCCCGAAATCGACCCGAATGATCCGCATCAGCCGCACGTCGGCGACACGCTTGTCGAAATCGACGGCATCGCCGTGACGGAGGAGAACGCCAACGAGGTATTGACCATGCTGGCGTCACCGGGACGAAAAGTGTTCGTGGAACGTCACGACCCCGAACACCCCGACGATCCGCCCGCGCGCGTGGCTGTTAACATCCCGCCCGTGCTTTCACTTTACCCCAGTGACCCGCGCGATCCGACAACCGTGAGCGTGCTCGGATTGACGCCCCTGGTGCGTGTCGGCAGCGTCGACCCGCGCGGTCGGGCCTGGCTTGGGGGTATTCACGTGGGAGACACGGTGCTCATGTGGGACGATCGACAGCTCCCCACGCAGGCTGACATTATTCAGTCGGTGCGTGACAGCGCCGGTCGTGACGTCCCTTTTAAGGTGCTCAGGTCGGATGGACGCATCAGGCAAGGGTTTATGAGGCCCAAGCCGGTGCAGCACGGGGCGGCCACCATTCAGGCATCCTGCGCGAACCTGGTCGATTCGTCAGCCGACGAGACGCACAATGACAACGCCGACGGAAACCGGAATACCACCGAGACGGTCGGCGGCGTGACCGGCCTGCGTGCCCGCCTTCGACTCGTTCGACCCTACGGGATGGCCGCCGCCGCCGGGCTGGCGGACGGCGATGAAGTCGTGAGCATTCTCGGTAATGAGCATCCGACCTGTGGAACGTTTCGGCGTGTGGTCAGTAGCAACGTCGATAGTCCCATCGACATAACCGTCCGCAAACCGGACGGATCGACGCTACACACGCGGCTGGTCCCTAAGGCGCCGGGGGCGATTGACGCCGGGTTTTCGCTCATCGCAGATGAAATTTTACAAACGGGCGCGATTGTCTCGGTCATCAACAACCGCCCGAGCGCAGCGGCGATAGCCGCTATCCCGGCGGGCGCGACCATCAAGGCGGTCAACGACGCGCCGGTATCCAGGTGGCGCGAACTCATCGCGGCGTTTGCCGCCCATGCCGGAACAACGGTCCAACTGTCCTATGTCACTCAGGACGGTGAGCGCAAAGCAGCCGACTTCCCGGTTCCACGTTCTATTCGAACAATCCTCGGTGTGGGTCCGGCGGCGCGCATCGTGCGTATCGACGACAAGGAATGGGTGACCGTCAAGACACCCGGTGGAACCGAGCGATTGTCCGTTCGCTATCACGAAGGCACGCGCCGGGCGCTGGCGGAACTCGTGGGTAAACGCGTGCCCGTCGAATATCGCGCCAACGCCCTGGCCGACCTCCAAACCGCCGAGATTGACGTGACCGAGGACATGGTCGACCCCTGGCTGGGGCGCGTTGTCTATACGCCGAACGCGCTACTTGGCGAAGACACCATCTTGCTCAAAGGTGAGAACGCCCTGGACGCGGTCTGGATCGGCATGCATAAGACCTACTACTTTATCCGGCAGGTCTACGTCACGATGGAACGTATGTTCTTCACACGAAGCCTGGGATTTGAAAACGTCTCCGGTCCACTGGGCATCATCGACATGGGGGGCAAGGTGGCCCGTGCGGGGCTGGTCAAGTTCCTGTTCTTCATGGCCATGATTTCTGCGAACCTGGCGGTCATCAACTTTCTTCCACTGCCCATCGTCGACGGCGGGCTCATGGTGTTTCTCATCATTGAAAAGATCAAAGGAAGCCCGGTAAGTCTGCGCATTCAGGTCGCCACGCAAATGATCGGACTGGTGTTGATTATCGGCGTCTTTTTGTTCGTTACCTTTCAGGACGTGGCCAGACTGTTCGGATAACGTGCTGACCAGCCGCGTCAGGCGTTGACCCCGAACCTTATCGCCGGTTTGACACCTGCACGCTGCGATCATTCAAGCGGGTGGCCAGTGCCTGCGCCTGAACTCAAGTCGACTCGATTCGGATATCGTACGCTCTTTCGGGTTGGCGGTGTGGCGCGATCCTGCACGCGACAGCGCTGCAACCGGGTCGATCGTGTCGGCGTTGGATGGTGGGCAATCGGGGGACGATCAGTGGAAACGGTGGACATTTTTCCGTTGACGCAGCAAGCGATCGCCAAGCTCCTGGGTGATCGGGATGCTGACGGTAGTCAAGGTCATCCGGGATGCCAACGCAAAACGCCGCGCTGGCCTTTCCCCGGAACCGTTGAGCTCTGGCTGCCCGCGGACGAACCGAACGGCGAGCGCTACGAACTCGCCAGCTCCGACAACCTGAGTCTTCACGGTATCGGCGTACGATTCGAGGAACCGATGGAACCGGGACTAGCGCTCGGGATCGCGTTCCACGAACCGGAGGCGAGCTTCCACGGACGGGCCGTCGTCCGCCACTGCAAGGCGCTCGGCGACGGTAGTTTTTACATCGGCATGCAGTTCCAATTCAACGACAACTGAGTCGAGCGCGCGAACACGATCCACGTTTGGTTCCGGGCGCAAAAAGACAGGCCTTGCGGGTTTCTCCTTTCCCGCAAGGCCCGTTTTGTTTGAATCGTGCTCGTGGCCCGCACGCCGTGATCGGGTGCGGTACGACGAACAGTAAGATTCCGTCTAACGCTTCGAGAACTGGAAGCGTTTGCGTGCGCCGGGCTGACCCGGCTTCTTCCGCTCAACCTTACGTGCGTCGCGCGTCATCAGGTTCTTTTCACGGAGCGCGGTGTCGTGCTCGGGGTCGGTCTCCGCCAGGGCACGCGCCAAACCGAGCGAAACCGCGCCCGCCTGCCCGCTGACCCCGCCGCCGCGAACGTTAACAAAAACGTCAATCGATTTGCTCGTGTTCGTTACGCCAAGGGGCGTGCGAACCGCCGCGCGATCCTTGATGAGCCTGAAGAAGCTGTCTACTTCGCGTTTGTTGATGAGGAACTTGCCTGTACCGGGGCGGATCCGAACGCGCGCGACAGCCGTCTTGCGCCGACCGACACCCCATACAAAAGTTCCACCCGGTCCCGTCTTCTTTTTGGGGGCGGGGGCGGTTACCGTGGCCGGCGATTCAACAGAATCGGCTGCGCCGGATTGTTCAGTCATTGTCTGTCTTCTCCGAACCAAAACCTCGAACGGCCCGACGAACCGGGCCGACAATCATTACGTGGCCATTACGACCGGTTCCTGCGCCGCATGGGGGTGATCCGATCCCGCATACACCTTCAGCTTGGACAGCATCTGCCGTCCCAGCGTGGTCTTGGGAAGCATTCGCCGAACGGATTCGTACACGATACGCTCGGGGTGCCGTTCCCGGACCGTTTTGTACGGGATTTCCTTATAGCCACCGGGGTAGTAACTGTATCGGGGATAAATCATTACGTTGGACTTGTTGCCGGTCACACGGACTTTTTCCGCGTTGGTCACGACCACAAAATCGCCGGTGTCCACGTGCGGCGTGTACATCGGTTTGTGCTTGCCCATCAGCACCGTCGCAATGCGAACGGCCAATCGCCCCAGAACCTCGTCCGAAGCGTCCACATGAAACCAACGCTTGGGAACCTCACCGGGCTTAGCCAGGTAGCTGCGCAAATTACTCTGCCGCATGGTCTTATCGTCCGTCTGAAGAATCTCTACCGCGATCATGGATCCACCCGTTTGGCCACGCCGCGCCCCGCAGTTTAGCCATGAACCCTCAGCCGTCAAGGGGTCGGAGTCGTTCCTCAAATGTCCGTGCGTGGCGCCGGCGGTGCGGGGTTTCCACCGCCAAGCCCCGGCACGCGACCTGTCGTGGTGGTCCACGGCTCCAGAACCAGGTAGGGCGGGCTG
>CAZWWW010000278.1:0-4809 GCA_964637715.1 uncultured Phycisphaeraceae bacterium
ATCTAGAGATAAGGAGTACTGCGCCGTGGCAATCAAAACGCGAGGCAGCGGATGTGTGATGGTTGTGGCCTTGCTCGGACTGACAGGTCGCGGGCACGCCGTCGATCGGGTTGTCGCGCCGAACGCTCATCAGGTGATTCCTGACGTTACCGATCAAACACCGCCGGTTCGATCCTTTACGGGTTTGTTTCGATTCGACAGTGCGGCCAGCGGTGTCACGGTGGTTGGATATGACCCCATTGCGCTGGCACGTGCCCACCGTGCAAGGCATCCGTTCCGCGCCGTTGGCTTTCCGATTCTCGGCACGCGCCGTGTCGATCTGGAACTTGAACCGTTCCGCATCACAACAGCGGATACTCAATTCGTTGTCGGCGTGAAGGACGGTCCGGATCGACAGCTCGATTATGACCCCACGACGATCGCGTTGTTTCGTGGGCGTGTGGTCGATCAACCAGGGTCTGACGTATTCCTGGCTGTTTCCGCCCGGCGTGTGGTGGGCCATGTAACGGTCTCTGGTGGTGAGCGGTTTAATGTGGCGGCGGGGAACGCGACCACGGCGGGCGGCGCGCCCACCCTGCGTGTTTTTCGCGCGGCGGCGTCCGATGCGGCGCTCGATGCAGGGGTGCCGTTTTGCGGTGTCGAGGGGCATGAAGGTGTGCGGGCGTTCGAATCGTTGCGATCGGCGCTTGGCGAAACCATGCACGCCGCAGCCGGTCCCGATCCGATGACGCCAAATACGCGGCGCATCCGGCTCGCGTTGGAGACGGACTACGAGTTTTTTCAACTGTTCGGCGACTTGACGGCAGCCGGTGATTATGTGGTCGAATTGTTCGGTGCGATCGATCACATCTATCTGCGCGACATAAACGCCTACTTCGAGCTGAGCTATGTGCGTCTCTGGGACGATCCGAACGATCTGTTCAACGATCCTGACCCGCTTACGTCCTTTCGGGATTATTGGAATGCGAACATGGGATTCGTCACCCGCGACGTAGCCCATTTCGCTTCCGGTCGGCGGAACGTGCCGTACGGGGGCGTGGCCTATATTAGTGCGGTGTGCAACGGCAGTTTCGGCTACGGTCTTGTCGGCTACCTACACGGTTCGTTTCCCGATCCGGACAAGCCCAGCAGCAGCGCCTACGACATCGGCGTCATCGCCCACGAACTCGGCCACAACTGTGGTGCGTTCCACACCCACAGTCTGGGTATCGACACCTGCAACGATTTCGACGGTGTCCCCCAGCGCGGCACGATCATGAGCTATTGCGGGCAGACCTACAGCGGAGCCGGTGCGAACCGGGACAACCGTTTTCATACGGTCCTGCAGGGCGACATGAAGGCGTTTCTCACGAATGACGCGTTTTGCCTGATCGACGACTGCAACCGTAACGGGGTGGCGGACGCCACCGACATCTCGCTATCGACAAGCACGGACGCCGACGGCAACGGCGTGCCGGATGAGTGCGACGATTGTGACGGTGACGGCACGCTCAACTCGGTCGAAATCGCGGGTGGCAGCCTCGATCTCAACGCCAACGGTATTCCCGACGAGTGCGAGCCGGACTGCAACGGGAACGCCGTCCCCGACGATCGCGATATCGCGCTCGGCGCGACGGATGCGTACGGCAACAACGTTCCGGATGAATGTGAGGCTGATTGCGACGCCAACGGCACGTCGGATTATACGCAGATCCAATTGAACATGTCGCTGGATGTGAACCGTAACGCTGTTCTCGACGCCTGCGAAGACTGCAATAGTAATGGAACAACGGATGGCGACGAGCTGGAAGGCTCATGGAATCTGTGGGCGGTCAGTCTGAACGCCGACGGCGCGGTGCGCGAATTCAACGGCGATGTCGGCGTGCTCGCCCGCGTGTCCGACCCCGGTCATGTTTCCGATGGGCTTGATCTGTTGATTACGCCGGGCCGGCGTATCTTCGTGGCCAGCTCCCTGAGCGACAGTGTGGTTGAGTTCGATCGCTTCGGGAACTACGTAGCGGATTTCGTTCCGGCGTCGAGCGGCGGGCTGGACTTTCCGGCAGGGTTGACCCGGATGCCGGGCGGGGATCTGCTCGTCAGCAGCCGTAATACCGACAGCGTTATCCGCTACAACGGGTCTACGGGCGCCGTGGTGGGCACGTTTGTGCCTGCGGGTACGGGGGGGCTGTCGCAACCCTACGGCCTAACCTATGGTCCCAACGGCAACCTGTTTGTCACCAGCAGCGGCAACGGTGAGGTGCTGGAATACGATGGCGGCACCGGAGCCTTTGTGGGCGCGTTTGTGACAGCGGCCGACAACGGCGGTCTGTCGGGTCCGCGTGGTCTGGCGTTCAAACCGGACGGCAATCTGCTTGTTTCCAGCTTCAACACCAACCAGGTGCTTCAATACGCCGCAGGTACCGGTGCCTTTGTGGGGCAGTTCAACGTCGGCGGTACGGATACGGTCTTAACGATGAATCAGCCCTGGGGTATTCGCATCGCCCCGAACGGGCACGTGTTTGTCGCGCGGCACGACGAATCGTTGACCCTGGGGCGCGACGACGGCGGGGGACCGGCGCATCTGCATCTCAACGCGACGCGCATTTACGTGTTCGATAGGGACACCGGTGGATTCCTGCGGTCGGTCGTTACCGGAAACGACACCGGCATGACGGGCACGACCGGGTTCGACTTTATGCCCGGTGCGCTCTTGGATTGCAACCGAAACTTCGTGCTCGACGAGTGCGACATTCTCCAGGGTACAAGCCTCGATACCGACCTCAACGGCCGGCCTGACGAGTGCCTGTGCGCAAGTCCCGGTACGCCCGCGCCCGAATCGAACCCCATCCTCAAGAGTCGCTACCTGGCGTTTTCACCGACCGGGGTTGGTCCGGACGTAGCCTTGCGCGTCACCTTTGACGCACTGGACGGCTTCCCCGGATCGAACGGGCAAACGCGGTGGGTGGGAGCGCCCACGCCGTATACCGACGTCGGCGGTAACCCGGCATTCAGCGCGGCGGGTCTGCAATGCGCGCCGTTCTATGCGGACTGGAGCACCATTGGCGATCTGTACGTGTACGGTGAGGGTGTGGTTCCCGGATCGAACTACACCATAGAAGCGATCACCTCGTGCGGTGCGGAATCAGGCCAACCGATTCAGGTAACCACCGGAATGTGGGGCGACGTCGTTGCGCCGTTGGGCGGGTCGGGTCAACCCAATTTCGCCGACGTGAACGCCATTGTTGTATCGTTCCAGGATGTGCCGGGTGCAGCCAGTAAAACCCGATCCAAACTCGTGCCGGGTTTGCTGGTTCCGGGTGACAACGTAAGTTTCGCCGACGTGTCCGCTGCCGTCGGCGCGTTTCAGGGCGGCAGCTACCCCTACGCAGGACCTGGAACCTGCCCGTAGTGTTGCCACGATCGCGTGCCCGCAGGCGCGCGCTCAGGGGCGCAGTTCGATACGAATGTTCACGAACTCGAAATCGTCGATGTCGGACGAGCTTGGTTTGGCGATTACGGCGAAGGTGTTGGTTCCAGTGCGCAGCAGGGATGGATCAAACGATGCCCGAAACTCGCCGAAGCTGCCGTCCGACGGGGCGTCGTCCAGGCGCTCTTTCAGCGTGGTGCCGTTGATTACGATCCGGTGGCGACGCTGTACTCCCTTGACCAACATGCGCACCTCGGCTCGTTCGGGTGGCGCGGGCTGATGTGTTTCGCTGGGGAACTCATGCCCATTGAGAGCGCTCGAAGTGTGGCGCCGGCTAATGTCCGCGGCGCGGCGCGTTGCGCCTGCACCTCGATGCCTATCCGGGAACCGGGCTAAGTCGAACGTTGTCTCGAACCGGGCCCCCTCACTCGATCGCTGGAACTGGCTGTTGATCCGTCCGACGAAGCGGTCGTCCCCAAGATGGTGGACCTCCGGTATCGCCTCCAAAACGATTACGTCGTCCCTTTGACGCTGAAGATCAAAGTCGACGGGCAAAGGCCCGCGCGCGACCGCGCGAGCGTTCACGTTGTTCGAGCCGGGAATGTAGCCGTCATGCGAGACCGAGAGCGCGAAGAAGTCCGGCATGTCGGGCACGAACAGGGCGTAGTCGCCGTTCGTGTCCGTTCGGGTTACGACGGGTTCGGCGTCGGGAACGATCAAGCGAACGAAGGCGTCAGCGATGGGTGCGCCCGTTTCGGCATCGGTAACCGAACCGCGGATCGTGCCCATGGCATCAACCGGCAGCTCAACGGTTTCCGTCGTGCCGACGGTATAGAGCGGCAGGTAGCGGTAGTAGAGAAAGCTGCCCACGAAGAGAAATGGCACGGCGCCCACCGCGTAATAGATCAGAACGCCGTCGGCGCCGAGCCGCACGGCAACCGACCCGGGTGCGTAACGCCGCGCCAGTCGCCGCGACTGCGTAAAGCGCGTGAGGATGATGCTCGCCCCGAGGATTGCGCCGCCCTGAAAACCGCCCCCGGGGCTCTCGTGGCCGTGAAACAGTACATACAGGGCGAAGACCTGAGCGAAGGGAACCAGCACCTTACAGGCGGTGCGCACGATGACGCTGTCGTATGGAGTGATCATGTCAGAGGCGGCGCAGCAGGAAGTAGCAGGAGAGTCCGGCCGCGAAGATCACCGTTGTCTCGCCGAACGTGTCGTAGCCGCGGTAGTCGGCCAGAATCGCCGTTACCAGGTTCGGAGTGCCGGTCTGCTCGAGCGCGTGCTCGACGTAGTACGGCTCAACGTGGCGGGCTATGGGGTTGTCCGCGTGGCGCAGCGGCGGCAGAGCGGCGGTCGCGAAGAGCACCAGCGCGCCGACCAGCGCCAGCGACGAGATGGCC
>CAZWWW010000279.1:0-4808 GCA_964637715.1 uncultured Phycisphaeraceae bacterium
CCATCCGATGACTGCTTCGGCGCTATCGCGATGACGCGCATCCCTTCCATCGTGGAACCGTCGCTGCGCTGCGCCGCTTCAACGCGAACGATCGAGCGGATCACGAAAAAATCGCGAGGTTTTGCCACGGCGTGTTCTTGCTGATCGGAATGACGCGCAACAGGTGAGGTGGCCGCTTTTTTGGCTGGTTCATTCATGCCGACGGCGACGACCGCGATCGCACTAAACCAAACTGCGGTAAGGCGTGGTTTGAACATGGCAGTATCCTTTTCAAGGTCCAAGGCGGTAGGTGCAGTTCGAGCTATTTATCGGACCACCACGAACCACGGTAGCAGAGGCCAATTGTATCAATCGGTATTCTTCCGTCAACCTGATAAAGAAAAAACGGTAGATTGCTACCGACGTGATGTACTCCAAGCCTGTTTATTAAACTCGTAACATAAAACAGTGGTCTGTTGGCAGCCTTCTCAAGGAAGCATGCCCCCGATCATGTCGGGTGTTGCCCGTTCCGTCGCCGGGCTGACGTCCCGTCCGATAGGAAACTACCCGTCCGTACTCGTCGATAGACCACCTGCAGGGCGCGCGACAACCTTGGTCGCCTTAACGCATTTATCGTTTTCGTGTGCCGGTTTTGGGACGCCCCGACCGGCATCGAGACCGGGAAGATCGCGCGGGCTGAAGCCCGCGGCTCGGCGCACAAAAACGGGGAATGCGCTAGTGTGTGCCGCGCGCGTGGGCGCGTCTTCCCTGCTGCGCCGAATGACTGGTGCCCATGAACCCATTCTTATCCGCCAGATTGGTGCTTCCCGTTCACGAGCGACTGCTCGGGCGTTCGACGCTGCGCTGCCTTGACGAACTCGAAGCCTCACAATGGTGGTCGCCGGATGATCTTCGCCGGTTTCAAGGGGTGAAGCTGGCCGCGTTGTTAAGACACGCGATGCGCAGTACGCCGTTCTATCAGCAACGGTTTGCCGCGTCCGGTTTCGGCGATCACTTGGCTGAGCTCGAAAGATGTGCGATGCATGCGCGCAACATGCTTTCGGGTTTGCCGTTGTTAACCAAAACCGAAATCCGGAGCGCCGCGTCCGAGATGACTTGGTCGCAAGCCCCCGGCGGGTTGATTCCTTTCAATACCGGTGGGTCGACCGGCGATCCCCTTCAATTCTATATCGATCGGCGTCGTCAGGCGTACGACCAAGCCGCCCGGATGCGTTGCCACCGCTGGTTCGGGGTCGAGGTCGGTTCGCGCGAGCTTTACCTGTGGGGGTCTCCGATCGAATGCCGCCGCGTGGACAGGCTGCGGCGCGTGCGCGACCGGTTGTTCAACCACCGCTTGTTGAGCGCGTTTGATATGTCCGTCGAACGGCTCGACCACTACCTCGACGAATGGGACCGGTTCCAACCGGTCAGCCTGTTCGGTTATCCCAGCAGTATCGCCCTGTTCGCAGAGCACGCCGTGCGTCGCGGGCGGCGGTTGGATCTTCGTCATCTCCGGGCCGTGTTCGTTACGGGCGAAGTCTGCCTGCCGGCGGACCGCCGACGCATCGAGGACTATTTCGGTGTTCCGGTTGCGGATGGGTACGGAAGCCGCGAAGCGGGTTTCATCGCCCACCAATGCGCTGCGGGCGGCTATCACATTACAGCGGAGAACGTGATCGTAGAGATTGTGCGCGACGGTCGTACAGTGCCGGATGGTGACACCGGCGAGATCGTGGTCACGCATCTTGACGCTTATGCCATGCCGATGATCCGTTACCGAACGGGTGATATTGGGCGACTCACGCGCGGTCGATGCCGGTGCGGACGCGGGTTGCCGTTAATGGACGTTGTTCAAGGACGAACGACGGACCACCTGCGTCTGCCGGACGGCACGGTGCGGCATGCCCTGAGTATCGTATACCCACTTCGTGAGATGCGCCAGATACGTCGTTTTCGCGTAACGCAGGAGCGCGACTTCTCGGTACACATTGACGTCGTAACCGACGCCGACTGTGCGACACTGACGCGCGACCGTGTGTCGCGCGCCGTACGCCCGGTGTTGGGGTGCGACGTGCGGTTGGACATTCGCTTCGTCGACCACATACCCGTACTCGATTCCGGCAAACATCGCTACGTCGTTTCGCAGGTGCCGCGTCCTGAGATCAAGGGGCTTTGCGAGGAAACAGATCGTGCCTGACGCCCTCGAACATACAGTGGATGCGCCGCCGGTCACGGCGCTGGGACCGCATGTCGAACTTGTCACTGCCCCGCGTAGTGGTGATCGCGCACCCGATCGACCGCTCGTCGTATCGACCCTGCGCAGCGCCGATCGCGCAGCGTGGGACCGGTACGTTCGCGCCCACCCCGACGGCACGCTGTTCCACACCATGCCCTGGCACGACGCCGTATCCGATTCGTTCGGGCACAAACCGCACTATCTGCTTGCGAACGAGAACGGGGCGATGGTGGGTGTACTGCCGTCGTTTCTGGTTTCGAGCCGTGTGCTCGGACGGATGATGGTCAGCGTTCCCTGCGGTGTCGGCGGCGGCGTGCTCGCGGAGGATGGGCGGGTCGCCGACGCCCTGCTCAAACATCTTCAGGGGATTGCGTCGGACCGGCGGTGCGGGTTCATCGACCTGCGTAGCGAGCGAGCGGTGTTCCCCGATCTACCGGTAGTGGATCGATACGCCGGATTCGAGCGCGCTCTGCCGGATCGGGTCGAGGACGTGCCCGCTTGGCTGCCGCGCAAAGCCCGGGCGGCGGCGCGAAACGCGCGAAACAAATACGGGCTGACCGTTGATTTTGGCAGGCAATATTTGAACACGACGTGGTCCCTTTATACCCGCACGATGCGGCGGCTCAGCTCGCTGAACTACCCCTATCGGTTCTTCACCGCGCTGGCACGTAGTTTTCCGCATCACCATTGGGTATGCGTGGTTCGCAAGAACGGCGTACCGATTGCCGGTCTCATGACGTTCTTGCACGACGACCGCGTTATGCCCTATTTTTTCGGGGCAACCGCGGAAGCGCGACGGTACGACGCGGGCAACCTGATTTATCAGAGCGTTATGGAACGCGGCGTTGCTGCGGGCTACCGCGTGTTCGACTTTGGCCGGTCGCGCTATGACAACGCCGGCAGCTTCAACTTCAAACGTTTTTGCGGGTTCGAACCGCGTCCGCTTGGGTACCAATACTACTGCCACCCCGGCGCCCGAGCGCCCGATGTTTCGCCGACAAGCGGTCGATACGCCCTGGTCCGCCGGGCCTGGCCACTACTGCCCTTGTGGATGACGCGATCCTTGGGCGCGGTTCTTACCAAACATATTCCGGGTTGACCATGAAGATTCTTTACCTCGCCCATCGCATTCCCTATCCCCCGAACAAGGGCGACAAGCTTCGCGCCTATCGACACCTCAAGCATTTGTCCGAGCGACACGACGTGTGGTGTGCCTGCTTCGTCGATACGCCCGAGGATGAACCGCACGTCGACGTATTGCGCACGCTGTGCCGCGACGTGATCGCCGTACGCTTGAACCGACGTACGGCGCTGCTGCGCGGAATCACCGGACTGCTACGCGGCTCGACGATAACCGAAACATTCTACGACAACCCGCAGATGCACCGGAGCCTTGAAGAATGGGGCGCGCAGGTCTCGTTCGATGCGATCGTGGCGTTTTCTTCGAGCATGGCCCCTTATGCGCTCGAGGTTCCCGGCGGTCGGCGCGTGCTGGACTTGTGCGATCTGGACAGCGCAAAATGGCGCGACATGGCCAAACTTGTCGGCGGTCCGATGCGGTTTGTTTATGAGATGGAAGGACGACGACTCGCCCGGCGCGAACGGGAGTGGGCACGCTCGTTCGATGCTGCCACCCTGATTACCGAAGCGGAAGCGCGCGAGTTCCGATCCGACGCGCCCCATGCCAACGTGCTCGTTGTCACCAACGGCGTTGACGATCTGCGTCCGGCGGAGGATCGATCGGATCCGGGCCTCGACGCCCACGACGGATCGCAAAGACCGCCGACTGTCGGATTCGTTGGTGTTATGGACTATGGCCCGAACATCGACGCGGTATGTTCGTTTGTGGATGACTGCTGGTGGGATCTACACGAACGGTTTCCAACGGCGCGATTCAGAATCGTCGGGCGACGTCCAGTGCGGGCGGTGCGGCGACTCGGTCGGGTTCCCGGCGTGGACGTTGTGGGCGCGGTCGATGAGGTCACGGAGGAACTCCGGGGCTTCAACGCCAGCGTAGCGCCGCTGCGTATTGCACGGGGTCTCCAGAACAAGGTTTTAGAAGCCATGGCGTTCGGAATCCCGGTGGTGGTTTCCGACGCGGCGGCGCGGGGCATCGGCGCAACCGATGGTCGCGAGTACCTTGTCGCACGGGACCCCGATCAGATGATCCGCCATATCGCCCGGTTGTTGGATGAGGTGGACAACGGTCAACGTGTCACGGAAACCGGGAAACAGATCGGGAAAGCCGGTCGACTGTTCGTCCAGCGTCACCATCGTTGGCCCGACACGCTTCGGCGGTTCGAGTTGATCGTCACCGGCGAGCTGCGCGGCTCGTTGCCGAGCACGTCTGTGGAACGCACGTCGACGCCCGCGCCCCTACGCGTCTCCGTCGCCGCGCCGGCTACGGAGTGATTCCCCGATTCGGAGCAACCGCTTTATCGTTATGTTGACGGGTTCGCGCGCGTAGCCCGGGCAAGCTGTCCAAGCCGTGCCGCCAATCGGCTGCTTACAAACGAACCAGTCTACTCCTATCAGACGCCACCTTTTCTGAGCGAACACCCCGTATTACGGCGAGTCGTGTGTCGGTGCGTGT
>CAZWWW010000280.1:0-4764 GCA_964637715.1 uncultured Phycisphaeraceae bacterium
CGCCGCCCCCCGGGCCGCCCCACCCGAACGCGTTCTGGCGTTGTTTCCTCGTGCCCGCCGGGTCGGCGTCCAATTCGGTGTTGTGTTGATCCGCACGTTCGGGCACGACATAGAGGTTGCCACCTTCCGCTCGGACAGCAGCTATTCAGACGGGCGTCGACCGGACGAGGTAACGTTCGGTGACGCTAGGCAAGACGCACTCCGCCGCGATTTTACCATCAACGGATTGTTCTACGATCCGATTGACGAGCGTGTCATCGATTACGTGCGCGGGCGCGACGATCTCGATGCCAAGGTAATCAGGACCATCGGTGACCCCGCCCATCGCTTCGGGGAGGATCACCTGCGGATGCTACGGGCCGTGCGGTTTGCGTCAGCGCTCGCGTTCCGCATCGAGGACCGTACGTTAGAGGCGATTCGTTTGCTCGCGCCCAAGCTGTCGATCATAAGCCCCGAGCGGGTCTGGATGGAAGTGTCTGCAATGCTTGCGCACGCATCGCGCGCGGCGAGTTGGGGGCTCCTCGTTGAGACTGGATTGTGCGACCACCTCGTACCGGGCTGGCGACCGGATCGCGACAGGCGAGACCTGGTTGGGCGACGTTTGGCGTCGCTCCCGGTCAAGGCAATGAATCCGGTGGTCGGGCTGGCGGCTATCGTTTGTGATGGCGGTGAAACGATCGCGTCGCGAGTTGCCCGCGCGTTGCGCTTAAGCAACGAGCAACGGAGCGCAACGAGATGGCTGGTAGCCTCACTGGATTACCTCAATCATACGCCGGACGTGCCGCTGGCCGATCTCAAGACCCTGATGGCCCACGATCAGTGGTCACACGAGCTGGCGCTGTGGCGGGCTGATGTTCACGCCCGGGGTGCGTCTGTCGCGCCGCTGGACAACCTGATCCAACGAGCGGATCGAATCGCGCCGAAGGAGGTAACCCCCCCACCGCTTCTCACCGGTGATGATCTTAAGGCGCTCGGTGTCAAACCCGGCGCTCGGTTCGGAACCATCGTCAAAGCCCTGTACCGCGCTCAGCTTAATGAAGAAATCCACACCGTCGAAGAGGCGCGCCGTTTGGCGCTGTCGTTGATCGATTCGGCGAGTTGAATCCGAAGTCGCATCGTGCAACAACGCAGCGTTGTGGTTCGACGAGCCCGGACCAACGCTTCTTGTGTCAACGAGTCGGCAGCGGGAACTCCCAAAGCCTCACGTGGCGCTGAAATGATAACGAACGAGCTGTATCAGCGGTCGTCCACGGGCTCCCTGGCAAACACCCGTCCCGCCAACACGGCCACCTACCACCCCGCCGCCCTCCGACAACTGAAACAGAAAATGCTCTACGCGCCGCCCATCGCATCGATGCGGTCTTTCACGGCGCCCGTCGTGGTAACGCGCAATCCGAAGTTTTCGCCGATCTTAACCGCCTGTCCTTTCCCGATCTCCCGGGCACCGACGCGCAGCGACAATTCGGCGTCGAACGGTTTGTCGAATTCCAGAATCGTCCCCACGTTGAACGCGAGGATCGACTCAACCGACATGGCGCGCTCAGCCAGCGTCACGTTGACGGGAACGGTGAGATGGAGAATGCGCTCAACGTCGGTCGTCCGCCGCGGCACGGGCGCGTGCCGTACGTCAGCGGCGGGTTCGCTCACGGCGGTATCCGCGCCGGGAGCGAACAAGGCGTCGATAGCAGCTTGTGTGGCGCTCATGATTCTCCGCGTCTCCCGACAACGCACAACGACAGCGCCGCCCCTCTCATTTTCGGATATCGGTTCGGCCCACCGAGAGAATTAGCGGACGAGGACTAGGTCCTATAACTCGAACGCGCCGCCGCAAACCCTGTAGGGTCCGCGCTCGCGGACCGTAATGCTCTACCCCGTGTGCGAGCACGGCTGTTCGTCGGCAGCCAGCGAATGCCCCGAGTGCAAGCACCCGCTGAAGCCACAGCTAGCCGCGCCAGTCAGCACACCTGACGTTCAGCTCACCGAGCAAACCGGCAAGCGGTGGAAGGGAATGATGATCGCCGGTGCGCTCATGGCCGTCGGCGGATGCGGGACCAGCGTACTCATGGAGATGTTGTTGACGCCGCCAAAACAATCGGCGGCGGGACGGGCACCCGCGTTGATGGGCTTCGTCGGTCTAGCAGGAATCGTGCTCTTCATCTACGCCCGAATCGCCGCTTGGTGGCACCACGGCTAGCCTTTAGGGTCCGCGCTCGCGGATCTTTGTACACGGGCATAACGGCCCGCGATCGCGGCCCTACCGTTACTTTTCTTCGCTCGATGGGGCGCACATTCCCTTTGATTACCGCGTCAGGCGCACAACAGGTCGCACACTCCCAAGCGGTGCACACGAGCGTACTTGATAAATGATAGCGTTCTGGTGTACATTCGGTGTAAGAACCATTCTTTGTGGAGTGCATACCATGCAACGCCCGTTGACAATCCTCGCTTGCTTCGCTTTTCTCTCAGTACAAGTCTTGATTCATTCGTAAAAACTCCAAACCGCGCGAAAAACCGACCCTGACGCTTTCGCCCAAGGGGGTGATTTCGCCGAAAACGGGGTTTCTACGAGTGAATCAAGTCTTGGCCGATACGATCCATGTACCGGCCGACGCGCCCACGATTCAGATCGCCATCGCAAAGGCCCAGCCGTTCGATACGATCATTGTTGCGCAGCGAACGTACTTCGAGGCGATCAGCTTCGGAGGGAAAGTCATCGTCGTGCAATCGGAGAACCCCGCCGACGCAGATACTGTTGCAAATACCATCATCGACGCGGGCGGGCTTGGCCACGTGGTTACGTTCTCCGGCGGCGAGGATCAGGTCAATACGATCCTCGATGGGTTTACCGTTACCGGAGGAACGACGGGCATCCGAGGTAACGGCACGCTCGCCCTGATTCGCCGATGCGTGATTCGTGACAACAGCGGGTCGGGAATCTTTCAGGCAAACGGCGTGATCGAGGATTGCCAAGTGCTGGACAACGGTGGAAACGGCATCGAGGATTGCGATGGTGAAATCAGGCAATGTGCAATCCGAAACAACGCAAATGGTCTCCTCGATTGTGACGGAAACATCAGCGACAGTGCCGTCGAACGCAATCGCTCCCACGGGATCTTCAACGGGAGGGTTGATGTCGTGCGATGTTTCGTTGGATTCAACGCCGGGACCGGTGTATTCAGCCAAAGTGGGGCTTCTTCGTCAACCCGTGGAACACCGGAGCGATGCCTTCGAAAACCTACCCACAAATTCTGCTGAAGAGCCTTTTTTCATAGGGCGACATTCGAACAGACCGCTGCACAAACGCCGACTCTGCGGTATAGCGGTAACAGTTAGCAACGCCCCCGCGACGCCTTTGCCGTTTTCGGTATCATGCCTCGGATGACTCCGAATAATCCAACTTCTTGCGCTGGTGTTGTCTTGTGTGGCGGTCATGGCCGCAGAATGAAGGCCGACAAAGCTTGGTTGCCTGTGGGGGACGAGTTTTTGCTTCAGCGCATCGTCCGCCTCGTTTCACTGGCTGTCCCGCGCATGGTCGTAGCCGCTCGACACAACCAACGCCTTCCGCAACTCGCTGGCCATGTGACGATCGTACGAGACGTACTTCCCGACGCCGGTCCCCTGGCCGGGATGTCCGCCGCCTTCGCCGAGCTGGCGGACACGACGGACGCCGCGTTTGTTTGCGCCTGCGATCATCCGCTACTACACCCGGCGTTGATCAAGACATTGTTCGCCCGATTTGATCTGATTCAGCAACAAATGCCGGTTACCGAATCCGCCTGGCCGAAAGCACCGGGCGACGGAACGTGTGAAGATCGCAACACGCCTTCAAAGAACGAATCGGATACACCGGCCACACCACCCGCGATCCGCGCACTAATCCCTCGTTACAACGATCGCGCCCAATCTTTGCTGGGCGTCTACGCGTTGAGCAACGCACCACTACTTCAAACCCTGTTAGAATCAGGGGAACGAAGCGTACGCTCTTTTGTAGCCCGATGCGGGGCACATTATATTGATGCCGATGAATTGCGAGACTGCGATCCTCAGCTCGATTCATTCCTTAACGCGAACACACCCGACGAACTAAGTGACATCTTGCAACGAATTGACTCAAGCAATAACAGCACATAAGGGTGATGCTGTTCTGAGCCAAACCGGGTGATGTTCTGGCGTAGGATCGCCTGCACGAAAACCTGTCCCGGGTGCACGATCAGCCAACACGAAAACGGACGGTCGATAGGTGGCGAGTGTCAAAGACCTTGAAACATCTGCAACGGAATGTAGACTATGTCGTGACTATGAATGCCTGTGCGGCAGTGTTCGGTGGCGGATGGCTACGTCGCTGCCGCCCCGGTGCGTTCGCTCGATCGCGAACGTGGGGGCGATTGGATTCGACCGGGCGAGACGAAGGGATGGTTGCATGCCGAGGTTGTCAGGAGGCCTCGCTAAACACCTGGCGAAAACCTTAAATGGCAACAACACGTTTGCCTTGGCTGCCTAGAAACAGGTAGCCCGTCGCGCGGGTGACGCCCGCTAACGCGCGTGACGAAGCTAGCGGGCTGGTTCCGTGGTGATGTTCGACCGCCACGGAGCGAGAAACCAGTCGGGCTGGGGTTCGCGGGAGCCCGTCGGCCAGCGCCCGCCAACCCGAGAAACAAACGACCGACTATGCATGTAGACGCCATCGCGGAGCCGTCGCGGGACGGGGGTTCGATTCCCCCCGCCTCCATTGTAAGTGCTTGTAAACAAAGGAGTTACAAGCGA